>NZ_JASDCY010000001.1:0-17111 GCF_030407675.1 Kocuria sp. APC 4018
GAGCCGCGGGGCGGGGTGGCGTGGGAAGACACGGGTGTCCTTGGGGTCGTCGCGTGCGGTGAGGGGACGTCGCCTGCCACCCGACGTCGCGCACCAGTGTAGTGCGGCGTTCGAAACTCGCGGGTCCGGTGCCGCTCGGAGCACAATGTGGAGCATGAGCGAAACCACACGCAACCAACCGCCCGTCGCCATGACCGTCGCGGGCTCCGAGGCCACCGGCGGCGCTGGCGCCCTGGCCGACATCAAGACCTTCACGTCCCTGGGGGTCTTCGGCTCCCTCGCGCTGACGTGCATCGTCGCGTTCGACCCCGAGAACGAGTGGGGCCACCGCGTGACCCCCGTGGACCAGCAGACCCTGGCGAACCAGCTGCAGACCATCACCGCGGCCTACGACCTGGACGCCGTGAAGATCGGGATGCTCGGGCACCCGGACACCATCCGCACCGTGGCCACGGCCATGAAGGAGCTCGAGCCCCGCCATCTGGTGCTGGATCCCGTGCTGATCTGCAAGGGCCAGGAGCCGGGTGCCGCGCTGGACACGGACCAGGCGCTGAAGGCGGAGGTGCTGCCGCTGGCCACGTTCGTGACCCCCAACCACTTCGAGTCCCTGTCCCTGTCCGGGATGGAGTCCATCGACTCGGTGGAGGACCTCAAGGAGGCCGCCAAGCGCATCCACGACTCCTCCGGCGCGGCCGTGCTCGCCAAGGGTGGCGTGCGACTGGCCGGGGCGGAGGCCGTGGACGTGTTCTACGACGGCTCCACGCTCGAGGTCCTCACCGAGCCCAAGGTGGGCGAGGTGCCCGTGTCCGGCGCGGGCTGCTCGCTCGCGGCGGCCGTCACGGCGGAGCTCGCCAAGGGGGCCACCCCGCTCGACGCCGCCCGCACCGCCAAGAGCTTCGTCACCGCTGGCATCCGGCACCGCCTGGGATCGCACCTGCCGTTCGACTCCCTGTGGCAGGGCGGATACGCCGCTGAGGCATAGCCGGACAGCGCCACCGAGGTTCCTGGGAGCCTTCGGGGAATGCCCTGTTCTGCGGGGCATTCCCCGATCCCATGGGGTGGAATGGACATCGAACCCGCACGAGTGGTCAGCGAGACCCGATTTTGCTGACAGAACAAGGTAAGGTGTCGTCATGCCTCGCATCACAGCTCCCAGCAACGCCGCTCAGCGCGAGCGGACCCAGCGCGCCATCCTCGACGCGTTCGGCGAGCTGCTGTACAGCAACGGGCTCACGGACCTGACGATGACCCGCGTGGCCAAGACCGCCGGTGTGGGCCGCACCGCGGTCTACAACTACTTCGCAGACATGGGTGAGCTGCTCGTGGCCTACGCCCTGGACAAGACCGAGCGCTTCGTCGCGGACCTCAACCGGGATCTCTCGGCCACCGAGAACCCCGTGGACCAGCTGGGCGTCTACATCCAGCACCAGATCGAGGACCTCAGCCGCCGCCACCTGCCCCCCGGCCAGGCCATGCGCACCGTGCTCTCCCCCGAGGACTTCGCCAAGCTCGGCGAGCACGTGCAGAAGCTGCAGGGCGTGCTCGCGGGAATCCTGCGGCGCGCCATGGACGAGGGCTACCTGCCCGAGGGGGACACCCACGAGCTGTCCCAGCTGGTGCACGGCTCCCTGACCTCCACCGCGGACCGCACCACCTCCGTGGAGAGCTCTCGGGCCCAGCAGGAGCGCACGATGGCCGCCGTCCGCTTCATCCAGCGCGGCTTGGGCGCCCAGTTCGACGCCCAGATGCACCCCGTCCGGCTGCCCCAGCAGCCCCCGCGGCTGAGCGCGGTGTCCTGATCCCCGGCCCCTGCGAGAGGCCCCGCACCACACCGGTGCGGGGGCCTTCCCCGTTGGTGCTCCTCCCGGGACTCGTTCTGGCGCCCGACGGACCGCCCCGCCGCCACCTTTCGGCGCAGGTGCTTGCGCCTCGTGGCGGGCCCGGTGTCTCACGCTCGACACGCACCGAAACTTCACGCTGCGGTCATGACCTGGACCGATGCAGCTCCTACTCTCGTGCGCACCAGTTCCGACACAGGGAGCAGTCATGAAGAACTCACTCACCGCCCTGGCAGCCACCTGCCTCGTTCTCCCCCTCGCGTGCGCCACCCCCGCGCTCGCCTCCCCCGCCGTGCCGGCGTCCGCCACGGCGGCGACCTCCGGGGCGGCGACCTCCGGGGCCGCGGCGGCGACAGCGGCGGCGTCGTCCGCGAACGGCCAGCAGGGGCAGAAGGCCCAGCAGGGGAACTCGCCGCTGCGCGTGGCCACGTACAACGCGTCCCTGAACCGCGGCGCGGAGGGGCAGCTGCTCCGTGATCTCAGCACGCCGGACAACGAGCAGGCCCAGAACATCGCGGAGGTCATCCAGATCAACGCGCCGGACGTGGTGCTGGTCAACGAGTTCGACCACGTACCGGGCGGAAGGGCCGCCGAGGCGTTCCGTGACAACTACCTGTCCGTGAGCCAGAACGGCAAGGCGCCCCAGGACTACCCGTACTACTACACGGCCCCCGTGAACACGGGTGTGCCCTCCGGAATGGACCTGGACCAGAACGGCTCCGTGGGCGGGCCCGGTGACGCGTGGGGCTTCGGCCAGTTCCCCGGCCAGTACGGCATGGTCGTCTACTCCAAGTACCCGATCGACCGGGAGCAGGTGCGCACGTTCCAGAACTTCCGCTGGCAGGACATGCCCGGCAACGAGATGCCCACGTCCTACTACACTCCGGAGCATCAGAGGAAGCTGCGGCTGTCCTCCAAGTCCCACTGGGACGTCCCCGTGCGGGTGGGGCACCAGACCGTCCACGTGCTCGCGGCCCACCCCACCCCGCCGAGCTTCGACGGCCCCGAGGACCGCAACGGCCGCCGCAACAACGACGAGATTCGCTTCTGGTCCGACTACGTGGGCTCCCCGTCCCGGTCGCGCTACATCTACGACGACGCCGGGGCGCGCGGCGGCCTCACACCCGGCGAGCGCTTCGTGGTCCTGGGCGACTACAACTCGGACCCGAACGACGGCGACTCCTACCCCGGTGCGATCGACCAGCTCCTGGACAGCTCCCGGGTCCGCGATCCGCGCCCCACCTCAGCCGGAGCTGTGCAGGCGGCCGCTCTGCAGGGTGGCGCCAACCGCACCCACGTCTCCGATCCCGCGTACGACACCGGGGACTTCTCCGACACCCCCGCCCCGGGCAACCTGCGGACGGACTACGTGCTGCCCTCCAAGAACCTCCAGGCGTGCCGGAGCGGGGTGTTCTGGCCGAAGCTCGGCGAACCCGGTTCGGAGCTCACGAGCGACCCCGCAGCGACCACCGACCACCACCTCGTGTGGGTAGACGTGAAGGTCCCCGGCAAGCACTGACCTGTTCCGGCTGGTGGCCGGGCTGCCGGGGCGGGGGCTTCCCGCAATCCGGCCACCTAGACCACCGGCCCCGTGCTCATTGCTCCCGCCCGGTGACCGTACCGGCCTGCGGGAGAACCGCGCATCGGCCACCCCGCGGAACGACGACGCCGCAGGTCACTCCCGCGGCGATCTGCGGCTCGTCCCCCGCTGCGCTTTCACGCTGGCGCGCCGTGTCCGCCGGAACGCGAGATCGTCCACCGTGGCCCTCAGCGCCAGACGTGCGCCGCGGATCCGTGAGCGCGCGGCCACCCGCAGTGCCAGCCGGTCCCGGAGGGTGAGGGGCGGAGCAGCGGCCAGCTCGGCGGCTTCCCGTTCCAGGTCCTCCGGGGCGAGGATGGTGGAGCCGCCGGACCAGGTGACCAGGCTGGGACGAGTGAGAGCGACGTCCCACCCGCACAGCTCCTGGAACGCGGGCCAGGCATCGGCCACATGCTCCAGCTTCTCGCCCGGCAAGGACCTTACGTAGTCGTCGAAGGCCCTCGCGGCCCGGCGCGTGATCGCGTACAGCCCCGCGCAGTCCCCGTGGCCCGCATACCGGCCGACGCGGTAGAGCCGCCGTTTCCCGCGCAGCACCCGTGAGAGCCAGGACACCTGGGACATGGCCGTGATCCGACGCCGCACCACGGTGCGCCGGTGCCGGGTCCACCCATCACCGAGCACCACGACGTCGTGCCCCAGGGGGGACTGGAGAAGGGTGCGCCCCACACGCGCGAAGTCCTCGGTGAACCTGGCATCGTCCTCCGCAACGAGCAGGACATCCGAGTCCGCACCAGCCTCGGCGGCGAAGTCCCGGATCACCCGGGCGTGGCTGATGGCGCAGCCGATCTCCGCTGGAACCGGGGCGCGCCCGTAGTGCTCGGCGAACCGCGCCGCGTCGAAGTACGGGGTCCAGTCCTGGGTGGCGCCGTGGAACGCCTCCGCCACCTCGAACACGCCGGCCAGCGGCTGCGCGAAGAAGCCCCGCCTGCGGCCGCTGCCGGGCAGGCTGACCACCGCCGCGCGGGCCACGGGAAGAGCTGAATCCACCATGCGCGAAGAATACCCGTGCGTCAGGGGCCGAGCGGGTGCTCCCCCAGTGCCCCCGGTCGTGCGCGGCAGCCCGTCCCTGGGAACCAGGGAACCAGGGAGCCAGGGAGCCAGGGAGCCAGGGAGCAGCGTGATGCACCTCACGGAGAGTTCACTTTCCCGTCATGACCTGGTCTCTTGCTCTTCCTACGCTCGCTGGCAGCAGTGCTGGACCGAAAGAACCGGTCGCCCCCTCTCGATCGTTCACCCCGTCGGCACCACTTCCACAGCCCATGCCCAGGAGATCACCGTGCAGACACCCCACTCCGCCACCCCCGCCAGCGCCGTGCGCCGTGGCGCGCTGGCCATCTCGCTCAGCGCCGCGCTGCTCACCACGGGACTCGGTGCCGCCCCCGCCTTGGCCGCGCCGAGCACCACGAGCATTGCCGCCATCCAGGGGACCGGTGAGAGCACTCCCCTGGCGGGCCAGACCGTCACCACGGAACCCGCGGTGGTCACCGCGGTGTACCCGCCAGGACCCGGGTCCCTCGGCGGATTCGTGATCCAGACGCCGGGCTCCGGAGGGACGATCACCGGGACCACGGCCTCCACCGGGCTGTTCGTCTACACCGGGCAGGCGCCCGTGACCGTGCAGAAGGGCGATGCCGTGCAGGTCACCGGAACCGCCGGCGAGTACAAGGGCCTCACGCAGCTCTCGGGAAACGTGAGCGTCAAGAAGGTCGTCAAGAAGGTGGCACCCGTCAAGCCGGTCACCACCGACTGGGCCTCCACCACCTCCTACCGGGAGAACCTGGAGTCCATGGTGTACCAGCCCCGGGAGAACTTCCGGGTGGCGGACACCTACGGTGTGGGTCGCTACGGGGAGCTCGGCCTCTCGGCGGGCTCGGCGCTCCCAGCCCAGCCCACCGACGTCGCCCTGCCCCGCAGCCCCGAAGCGGAGGCGCAGGCCGCGCGCAACGACGCCATCTCGGTGACCCTGGACGACGGCACCAACCGGGGCTTCGCCGCGAGCCCCCAGCAGGAGGCGCGCACCGTCCCGTACCTGGATCCCCAGAACCCCGTGGAAGTGGGCGACCGCGCGAAGATCACTGCTCCCGTGATCGTGGACTATCGGCACGACTCCTGGCGGTTCCAGCCCACGTCCGAGATCACCCGGGGCACTGAGCCCGCCCGCTTCACCACCGCCTCCGACAAGACCCCGCGCGTGGGAGGTCAGATCTCCGTGGCCTCGTTCAACGTGCTGAACTACTTCACCACCACGGGACAGCAGAAGAAGTGCAAGGGCGGCAACTACTCCACCGACGGCACCTACAACGTGGCCCAGGGCTGCGACGTCCGCGGCGCCTACGACGCGGCGGACCTCCAGCGCCAGCAGGCCAAGACCGTGGCGGCAATCAACCAGCTGGACGCCTCCGTGGTGGGTCTCATGGAGATCGAGAACTCCGCCAAGCTGGGTGAAGAACCGAACGAGGCGCTCGCCGCCCTGGTGGGCGCGCTCAACGGTGCGGCCGGCTACGAGAAGTGGGCCATCGCCCCCGTGGACGCCTCCCAGCTGCAGCCGGTGGCGGACCAGGACTTCATCACCAACGCGATCATCTACCAGCCCGCCGAGGCGAGCCTGATGGGTGAGGCCCAGGCGCTCGGCACTGAGGCGGGCGCCGGCGGGGCCTTCGAGAACGCCCGGACCCCGCTGGCGGCGTCCTTCACCGCCACGCAGGGCAAGGGTCGCGGCTCCAACGACCCGATCACCGTGGTGGTCAACCACTTCAAGTCCAAGGGCTCCGGACCCAAGAACGGCCCCAACGCGGACGCCGGGGACGGGCAGGGTGCCTGGAACGCGGCCCGGGTGGCCCAGGCCGAGGCGCTGGTGGACTGGATCCCGGAGCTCACGGACCGCGCCGGATCCGAGGACGTGGCCCTGCTGGGCGACTTCAACTCCTACACGCAGGAGGACCCCATGCAGGTCCTCTACTCGGCCGGCTTCGTCTCCGCACCCGCGGCCGCCGAGCACACCTACGTGTACGGCGGGCAGGTGGGCTCCCTGGACCACCTCCTGGTCTCGCGAAGCCTGCAGCAGCGCACCACGGGCGCGGACGTGTGGAACGTCAACTCCGGTCAGTCGCCCCTGTTGCAGTACGCCCAGTACCGCACCACCGCGCTGGACTACTACCGCCCCGACGCTGCCGCCTCCTCGGACCACGACCCGGCCATCGCCGGGTTCCGGGCGGGCCGGTAGCAGCTCCCCCAGACGACGTGCCCCTGTGGCCGCCACCTGGCGGTCGCAGGGGCACTGTCACGCCCCCGCAGTCCGCACGGTCGGGTCGTGAGGTTTTTCCATGAGCAATCATGCGTAATTTTCACTCGCGAACCCACGGTCCGCCGTGGGCGGGGCTACGATCCTGCTGTTCTGATCACCCTCGGGCGCAGGAACGGATCGGCCGGGCTGTCGGTCACCGAGCACTGCAGAATCCCCAGTGCGCCCCCTCTGCAAAGGACCCACCATGGTCACCGCCGCGCCCCTGCGCCGTTCCGTCGCCGCCACCGTCCTCGCACTCGCCCTGGCCGCGGGTCTCTCCGTGGCCGACGCCGCGCCCGCCGAAGCCGCGAGCTCCGCCAAGCCGTGCACCGCAAGTGTCTCCGTCAAGAACCCCCGCCAGTGGACCACCACGGTGGTGAACGTGTCCCGCGTGGGCGCCAACGCCAAGGTGACCACCCGCGCGAAGTACAAGACCACAACCAACACCAAGCAGGCCAAGGCCTCCGCCCGCGGCACCGCCGCAGTGAAGTACCCGATCGCCGGGGCAACCCCAGGCCGCACGGTCTGGGTGGATGTCACCGCCGTCTCCGGCAAGACCACGTGGAAGTGCTCCACCTCGTTCACGCCTCGCCACAAGTAGTTCCCGTCCTGGCTGCGGGGCCCGTGGCCGCCGCAGCCAGAGAGGTTTTCGGACCGGCACAGCGATTCCTCGGGTGCGCCACGTCGGCGCCGGGGCGGCATGAAAAGGCCGCAGGTCCTACCAGGACCTGCGGCTCCGAATGACATGAGCCGCGACAACGTGAACGTTGTCGCGGCTCATGTCTGCTGCGGAGGATGGGGGATTTGAACCCCCGAGGGCGTTAACCCAACACGCGTTCCAGGCGTGCGCCATAGGCCGCTAGGCGAATCCTCCAGGCACGCACGTGTTCCGCTCTCGCGGGGCACGTGCGGCAATCAGCATAGCCGAACTCCCGTCCAGCGCGCGAATCCGCACCCGCCTGGGCGTGGAGGACGCGGAGGATGGCCGGTTCGAACTCGGCGCGCGCTTGGGCTAAAGTAGTGACCAGCCCCTCGTGTGGCGCCATCTCGTAAAACTCCCCCAGGGCCGGAAGGCAGCAAGGGTATACGGGCTCTGGCGGGTGCACGGGGGGTCTTCACGTTCCTGGCTCCCCATGCGTGCGCGCCCCCTGAGGGCGTCTGCGACCCCCGCTAGAGTCTTGTCTGTGACTACCGCCCTGTACCGCCGCTACCGCCCGGAGACCTTCGAGGACGTCATCGGTCAGGAGCATGTGACCGAGCCGCTGATGACCGCGCTGCGCAAGAACAGGGTCAACCACGCCTACCTCTTCTCCGGCCCCCGGGGCTGTGGCAAGACCACGTCCGCCCGCATCCTCGCCCGCTGCCTGAACTGCGCCGAGGGGCCCACGGCCACCCCGTGCGGACGGTGCGAGTCCTGCCAGGACCTGGCCCGGGACGGTGCCGGCTCGCTGGACGTCATCGAGATGGACGCCGCCTCCCACGGCGGCGTGGACCACGCGCGTGACCTCCGGGAGCGCGCCACGTTCGCACCCGTACGGGACCGCTACAAGATCTTCATCATCGACGAGGCCCACATGGTCACGCGCGAGGGCTTCAACGCGCTGCTGAAGATCGTGGAGGAGCCGCCGGAGCACGTGAAGTTCATCTTCGCCACCACGGAACCCTCCAAGGTGCTCACCACCATCCGCTCCCGCACGCACCACTACCCCTTCCGGCTGGTGCCGCCCGAGCCCCTCATGCGTTACCTCGAGCAGCTGTGCCAGGAGGAGGGCGTCACCACCGAACCCGGTGTGCTCTCCCTGGTGGTGCGCGCCGGTGGCGGGTCCGTGCGCGACTCGCTGTCCGTCCTGGACCAGCTCATGGCGGGCTCGGACGAGCGCGGGCTCACCTACGACCTCGCGGTCGCCCTGCTCGGCTACACCCACGCGGCTCTGCTGGACGACGTCGTTGACGCCTTCGCCGCCGGGGACGCCGCCACGGTGTTCTCCTCCGTGGACCGCGTGATCCAGACCGGGCAGGACCCGCGCCGCTTCGTGGAGGACCTCCTCGAGCGCTTCCGGGACCTCGTGGTGGTCAACGCCGTCCCGGATTCTGCCGCCAACATCCTGCACGGTATGCCCACGGACCAGATCAACCGCCTGCGCAACCAGGCCACCCAGCTGGGCGCCGCAGAACTCTCCCGCTCCGCGGACATCACCAACGAGGCGCTCAACGAGATGACGGGGGCCACCTCCCCGCAGCTGCACCTGGAGCTGCTGTGCGCCCGCATCCTGCTGCCCTCCGCGGACGACACCACCCGCGGCATCACCTCCCGCGTGGACCGGCTGGAGCGGCGCCTCAGCATCCCGCGGGGCGCCGGGATCCGGCAGGGCGGCCAGGAGGTGCCCGCTGCATCGGGAACGGTGGAGCAGAGCGACGCGCCCGCAGCTCACGCACCCGGTGCTCCCGAGATCGCACCCGTGGCCCCCGACGCGTCGTCGGACCCCGACTCCTCTGCGGTCCCCGCCCGTGAGCCCTCGGACCCGACGCCGTCCGGGCCCGTCCGGCAGGACGGCTCGGAACCGGACCGCTCCGCCATGACCACACCGGACATCGCCGAGCCCTCGATCCCCGAGGACGAGGCGGAGGATCCGCAGGGCAGCGAGCACCCCGCCGCCGGCGAACCGGTCCCGGAAGGGGCCCGCGGCCCCCAGGGAAGTCACCCGCCCGCAGACGGCACCACGTCCGCTCCCGAAGCCGCAGCACAGAACAACGTGTCCGACCAGCCCCGCCCCGGGCGTGAACGCGGTGGATCCGCCACCGGTCGTCCCGCCGGTCGAGACACCGCAGCAGCACAGGGACATCAGGCTGCTGCTTCTCAGCACGCCGAGCACTCCGGCGGGAGCGACTCCGGCGGGGGCGACGCCGCCGCCAGTGACGTCACGAGCGGCGAGCTGGAGCTGCTGCGATCCTCCTGGCCGGAAATCGTGTCCGCGCTCGCGGAGATCCGGCGTGTGGCCTGGGCCATCACGGTGCGCGGCACCCCCATCTCCTACGAGAGCTCCACGCTGCGCATCGCCTTCGAGGGTGACGGCGACATCATGAACTTCCCCCGCTTCGAGGCAGACGTCCGCGCTGCCATCCAGAACGTGGTGGGTCTGGAGTGCGCGGTCGAGGCTGTGCGTCCCGGGGACACGAGGGGCCAGGGCGGCGGCGCAGACGGACCGTCTGCCGGCCCCGGGAAGGGCCCTGGTGGGCGAGGTCCAGCACCCCGCGCCCCTCGCGGCCCCTCTGCCACGGCCCCGTCGTCCCCCCAGGAGCAGCCGGACTACTTCCGGGAGCCGGAGGGCTTCGGAGTCAACCGACGACGGCAGGCGCCGTCCTCCGATGAAGCGGGCCCCGGGTCCCCGCAGGGATCGTCCGCGCCACCGTCCCGGGAGGGGGCCGGTGGGCAGCCAGCCTCACAGGAGCCGCAGCCGCGCCGATCGCGCGGCTCCGACACCGCACCACCGGAGGACGACGAACCGGTCACCTCGTGGTCCGTGGCCGCGATCCCCCAGCCGGGCACCGAGACCGGAGAGAGCCGAGCGAGCTCCGAGTCACAGGGCACCCAGGCACCCCGGGAGCCCGGCCCCGCAGACACCGCGTCTTCCTCGGCGCCGCCGGTCGACCGGACGTCCGGGGCAGCCGGGGATCCCGGCACCGCCACAGGCCCCGATCCCCGGCCCGGAAACCCGGCACCGGACGGCTCCGGTTCCCCCACCGGTGAGCCCCTCGCCCGTGACGGTCGTGGGCGCCGCGCACCGGGCGCCGCGGCCATGGACGGGCCCCAGGGAAACGAGCAGGCAACCGGTTCCGAGAGCGGCGCGGCGAGGTCTGCTCACGTCCCCGACCCTCGGAACGGCGGCTCCGCAGTGGGAACCCAGGACGACGACGCACTGCGGCCCAGCCCTCACGCTGGGAGCCGGCAGGACCACGGCCCGTCGACCACGCTTTCTCACCGCCCCTCCGCCGACCGCGGTCCCGAGTACTGGAGCCCCGAAGAACCGCCCCCTCCACCGGAGGACGAACCCCCGGCGGACATGTACGACGAGCCGAACCCGTCGGCGTCACCGGCCTCTGCGTCTGCCGCACCCTCCAAGGCCGCGGAGAGCTCCCCGGGCAGCACGGGCGGCCCGGGAACCCCGCGTCGCGGCTGGCGCGAGCGCCACGCGGCAGCCATCGCGGCAGCCAGCGGAGGATCCGCGAAGATCGCGCCGCCCAGCACCCGCAGCCCCGGCGTGGACGACGAGAACTTCGTCCCGGGCGCGGACGACGAATCCCTGGAGGACTCGTCCCTGTACGGAAAAGCCGCGATCGAACGCATCCTGGGTGGGATGCTCATCGACGAGCGGGCGCACGACGCGAGCCAGTGACCCGGCGCGCCGCGACGGCCCGCCCGGCACGACAGGACGCCACAGCGTGCCGCGCACCGAGCCGCAGGGCCGCGTAGCCGCCCTCCCGCGACACTGCCCCACCGCGACACCGCACCACCGTGCGGTGACCCGCCGGCCCGCGGCTCCGGCCACCACCATCTTCCCGAAGGAGCACCGTGTACGAAGGACCGGTCCAAGACCTCATCGACGAGCTGGGGCGCCTGCCCGGCGTGGGCCCCAAGTCCGCGCAGCGCATCGCGTTCCACCTGCTGGACGCGGACAAGGACGAGGTCCAGCAGCTCGTGGACGCCATCTCCACGGTGAAGACCTCCGTGTCCTTCTGCGTGATCTGCGGCAACGTGACCGAGCAGGAGGAGTGCGCCATCTGCCGGGACGCCCGCCGGGACCGCAGTGTGATCTGCGTGGTGGAGGAGTCCAAGGACGTGATGGCCATTGAGCGCACCCGCAGCTACCGCGGGCTCTACCACGTGCTGGGCGGCGCCATCTCCCCGCTGCAGGGAGTGGGCCCGGACCAGCTGCGCATCCGGGAGCTGATGACCCGGCTGTCGGACGAGACGGTGCAGGAGATCGTCCTGGCCACGGATCCCAACCTCGAGGGCGAGGCCACGGCCACGTACCTGTCCCGGCTGCTGAAGACCCTGGGCATCCGGGTCACCAGGCTGGCCTCCGGGCTGCCGGTGGGCGGTGACCTGGAGTACGCGGACGAGGTCACACTGGGCCGCGCGTTCGAGGGCCGCACGGTGGTCTCGGAGGCCACGTAGGGCAACGCGCTGGCCCGCCGGACGGTGCGCCTGCCTGCCCGGAACCGCCCCGTGATC
The DNA here is from genome assembly GCF_030407675.1 of Kocuria sp. APC 4018. Classification (NCBI taxonomy): domain Bacteria; kingdom Bacillati; phylum Actinomycetota; class Actinomycetes; order Micrococcales; family Micrococcaceae; genus Kocuria; species Kocuria sp. APC 4018. The sequence continues at coordinate 11,955 of NZ_JASDCY010000001.1, forward strand.
CCGTGATCGGCTGTCCCCCGAACCAGTAGCATGGAGCAGAATCCCCGAGACCGCCCGCCCGCACAGGGCAGGTGCCCGTCCGCGAGAGGAATGCATGAGCCTCATTGTCCAGAAGTTCGGCGGCTCGTCGGTCGCCGATGCCGACGGCGTCCGCAGGGTCGCCCGGCGAGTGGCCGAGACCCGCAACGCCGGCAACCAGGTGGTCGTGGTCGTCTCCGCCATGGGCGACACCACCGACGACCTCCTGGACCTCGCCAACGAGGTGGCCCGCAAGCCACCCGCCCGCGAGCTGGACATGCTGCTGACCTCCGGCGAGCGGATCTCCATGGCGCTGCTGGCCATGGCCATCTCGGACCTCGGGGTCCCGGCGCAGTCCTTCACGGGCTCCCAGGCGGGCATGATCACGGACGGCGCCCACGGTGCGGCCAAGCTCGTGGAGGTCAGCCCGCTGCGGGTTCAGGAGGCGCTGGACAACGACAACGTGGCGATCATCGCGGGCTTCCAGGGCATGAACCGCTCGTCCAAGGACATCACCACGCTCGGCCGTGGCGGCTCGGACACCACCGCCGTGGCGCTGGCCGCAGCCCTGAAGGCGGACGTGTGCGAGATCTACTCGGACGTGGACGGCGTGTACTCCGCGGATCCGCGCATCGTGCCCTCGGCCCAGAAGCTGGACCGGGTCTCCTCGGAGGAGATGCTGGAACTGGCGGCGAACGGCGCCAAGATCCTGCACCTGCGCTGCGTGGAGTACGCCCGCCGCTTCAACGTCCCGCTGCACGTCCGCTCGTCCTTCACCCACAACGAGGGCACCTGGGTCCTGCCCAGCCCCGACGAGATCCTCACTCCCCAGAAGGAGATCCCCTTGGAACAGCCGCTGATCGCCGGTATCGCTCATGATCGCAGCCAGGCCAAGATCACGATCGTGGGCGCGCCGGACCACCCGGGCATCGCCTCACGGATCTTCCGCCTGCTCGCGGACTCCGAGGTGTACGTGGACATGATCGTGCAGAACGTCTCCACCGGCGAGCACCCCCTCACGGACGTGTCCTTCACCCTGGACGAGTCCCAGGGCACGCTGGCCATGAACCTGCTGCGCGCCGCCGAGGAGAAGATCGGCTACACCCGCCTGGACTACAACAGCGAGGTGGGCAAACTGTCGCTGGTGGGGGCGGGCATGAAGACGAACACGGGCGTGGCCTTCCAGTTCTTCCAGGCGCTCGCGGACGCGAACATCAACGTGGACATGATCTCCACGTCCGAGGTCCGCATCTCGATCGTGACCTCCGTGGGCAAGCTCGACGAGGCCGTGCGCGCCGTCCACACGGCCTTCGACCTGGACTCCAGCGAGGAAGCGACCGTCTACGGGGGCACGGGGCGCTGACCCCGGCGCACCTGCCATGACCACACGCCCCACGCCTGCCGAGGACCCACTGGCCCTGTCGAACCAGCTGTGCTTCTCCCTGTCCGTGGCCTCGCGCATGGTGGTGCACAGCTACCGTCCGGTCCTGGAGCCGCTGGGTCTGACCCACCCGCAGTACCTGGTGATGCTGGCCCTGTGGGACCGCCACCCGCGCACGGTCAAGGACCTGGGTGAGCACCTCATGCAGGATTCCGCCACGCTGTCCCCGCTCCTCAAGCGCCTGGAGGCCCGCGGGCTCATCACCCGGGAGCGGGATCCGGGCAACGAGCGGGCGCTCGCCGTGACCGTCACCCCGGAGGGCGCAGCGCTGCGGGAGCGTGCCGTGCAGGTCCCGGAGGAGATGATGCGCCGGCTGCGGGTCACCGCGGAACAGGTGCAGCGGCTCAACGAGGAGATGCACCTGCTGATCGCCACCGCACAGGAGAACGAGGAGGACGGCACCCGTGCGTGAGGTCCTCAGCCGGGAGCAGTGGACCCGGAGGGAACGGGCCCACCAGGACCGGGTCTCCCGCTGGACGGAGCCGTTCCTGGAGCGCCGTTCCCGCGGGGAGAAGCACCCCGTGGAGGACTTCCTCTTCACCTACTACACGCTCTCCCCCGCGCAGTTCACCCGCTGGCACCCGGGCCCCGGGGTCGTCCTGCTCGACGCCCCGGAGCGTGCGGACTGGAAGTTCTACCGCCCCGCCACCGCCGCGGAGCTGGCCGCCACCGTGGCTGTACGGGAGGCCGCGAGCGGCGTCGTCGTGGATGCGGACGCTTTCCTGGCCAAGCGGGAGACGGCGGTGAAGTTCACGCGCGAGATCCTGGCGAACACCGCGGCCAAGACCGGCACGTTCGACTGCTTCGGGCTGCACGAGTGGGCCATGGCCTACCGCGCGGACGAGAACGGAGTGCGCCACGAGAACGCGGCGCTGCGCCTGGGCGCGAGCGGCACCGATGCCGTGGTTGAGGGGCACCGGATCCGGTGCTCGCACTTCGACGCGTTCCGCTTCTTCCAGCCGCAGGCCGTGGAGCGCAACGAGCTGCAGCCCACGCGCGAGGCCCAGCGCACCATGGAGCAGCCGGGGTGCCTGCACGCGAGCATGGACCTCTACAAGTGGGCGTACAAGCTGCTGCCCGCGGTGGACTCGGAGCTGCTCGCGGACTGCTTCGAGCTCGCGTGGGACGTGCGCGTCACGGACATGGAGGCCTCCCCCTACGACCTCGCGGACTGGGGCTACGAGCCCGTGCGGATCGAGACCACCGAGGGCAAGGCCGAGTACGTGCGGCGGCAGCGCGCGTTCGCCGCACGCGGCACCGCGCTGCGGCAGCGCCTCGTCGCCGCCACGGACCGCATTCTGGCGGCCGCCGCGTGAGCTGGCAGCAGGTTCCCGACGCCGCCGCGGCCGCCAGCGCGCTCGCGGCCCCGTCCAGCGCGGTCCCGGTGCGCGTGGGGGACGCCGCCCTGGTCCTCACACGGGACGCGGCCGGAACCCTGCGGGCCCTGTCGAACGAGTGCCCGCACCAGGGCGCCACCGTGTGCCGCTCGGCGGAGCAGAGCGCCGATGCGCTGGAATGCCCCAACCACTACTGGGTCTTCGACCTCGCGGGCACGTTCCAGGGATCCCGGCTGGCCCTGGACATGGGCCGCACCGCGCCCCCGGACCCGGCCAAGAACCTGCCGGAGGTCCCGTGCCGGGAGGTGGCCGGTCTCGTCGAGGTGGACGTGTGAGCCCCTGCCCGGTTCAGTCCCGCGCCACGTACCGGTGCTCCGGGCGGCCCCTGCTGCCGTAGCGCAGCTCCAGCTGCACCGTGCCCCGCTGCACCATCTGGGACAGGTAGCGCTGGGCGGTGGCCCGGGAGATCCCCACGGCACGGGCCACGTCCATCACGGTGACCTCCCCGCCGTCGGCCACGGCATCCGCCACCGCGGACTCGGTGGCCGACGCCGCGGTGCCGGCCGGGGCGTCGTCGGCGCCGGTCATGGCACGCCGGGCGCGGTCGATCGCCGACTGGGACAGAGGCCCGGGGGCGTCGAGCTGGCGGCGGTACCGCGCGTAGGCCCGCAGCTTGGCCATGAGCACCTCCGGCTCGAACGGCTTGAGCAGGTACGCGAGCGCGCCGCGGCGGAACGCCGTGGCCACGGTGGCCCGCTCGGAGGCCGCGGAGAGCACGAACGCGTCCACGTCCACGGCCCGCAGCACATCCAGCCCGGAGCCCTGGGGAAAGTAGACGTCCACGAGGACGAGGTCCGGGGCGTGCTGCTCGACCGCCGCGGCCACGGCCCGCAGGTCGTGCACCGGTGGCAGCGCCTCGAAACCCGGCACGGAGTTCACGTAGCCCACGTGCAGGGCGGCCACGTGGAAGTCGTCGTCGATGATCAGGACTCTGAGGTCGCTCACGGGTTCTCCTCCGCGGTCGGGAATGTGGGTGGGGCACCGGCCAGCACGCCGGGCAGCCTGGCGGCGAACACGGCGCCGAGCCCGTCCGCCCCGCCACCCGGATCCGCGAGCCACACGTCCCCGCCCATGGTGCGGGCGAGCCGCCGGGACAGGCTGAGCCCCACCCCGTGGCCGTGCACCCCGGCCTCGGCGCCCGCGCGCGTGCTGACCCCGGAGGCGAAGATGTCCAGACCGGGTGCCACCCCGGCCCCGGAGTCGGCCACCGCGAGGTGCAGCGTGGAGCCCTCGCTGAGCAGGTCCACCTCCACCCAGCGATCGTCCGGCTCCGCCGGGGCCGCGTCGATCACCGCGGCCACGGCGTTGTCCACGAGGTTGCCGAGGATCGCGGTGACGTCCTGGGCCTCCACGAGCTGGCCCGCCAGGGCGGTCTCGAGCCCCACGCGCAGCTGCACCCCGCGCTCGTGGGCCTGCACGCCCTTGGCGCCGATGAACGCCCGCAGGAACGGTTCCTCCACCGCGGTGATGTTCTCCACCGGGTCCCGCACGGGTCCGGAGGCCATGATCTCGGCCACGTAGTCCCGCGCGTGCTCGTGCTCCCCGTTGCCCAGCAGCCCGGAGATGGTGTGCAGCCGGTTGGCGAACTCGTGGCGCTGCGCCCGCAGGGCGTCGGTCATCGCCTGCATGGCGGTGAGCCGGCTGCGCAGGTCCTCCATGGCCGTGAGGTCCCGCAGCAGCACCACCTGGCCCAGGTCCACCCCGTCCCGGTGCACGCTCTGCACCTGCGCCCGGATCGTGCGACGGGAGCTGTACAGGCGCACCACCACCTCACCGGACCCGCTCCCGGAGTGCTGCCGCGTGATCGCGTCCGTCAGCGCGGCGTCGAACCCCGCCTCGGTGTAGGGACGGCCGACGACGTCCGCGGCCTCCGCGCGCCGCGGCAGCTCGAGCATCACCCGGGCGGCCTTGTTGCGGATGCTGATCCGCCCGTCCGGGCCGATGCCGATCACCCCGTCCTCCACCCCGTAGAGCACGGCCTCCTGGTCCCGGACGAGCTGCGCCATCTCCTCGGGCTCCAGCCCCAGTGTGGTGCGCCGCAGCCAGCGCACCAGCAGGGCGGCGGCCCCCGCGGCGAGCGCGACGGCCAGCACCGCGATCACGAGGATGGAGGCAATTGCCCGCTGCAGCTGACCCGTGACGGCCGCGACGGGGACCCCCACGCTGACCTCCCCCACCACACGGTCCCCCTGGCGCACGGGCACCTTGGCGCGCACCGAGTCCCCCAGGGTGCCGGCGTCCCGGGACACGGACTCGTGGCCGCCCAGGGCGTCGGGGGCGGTGCTGACCCTCTGACCGAGA
>NZ_JASDCY010000001.1:17121-113067 GCF_030407675.1 Kocuria sp. APC 4018
CCGAGAGAGTCGGGGTTGGGGTGGGACATGCGGATCCCCTGGTCGTTCGTGACCACCACGAACAGGGCACCCGTGCTCTGCCGGACGGCCTCGCCGCGCCGCTGCACCGGCCCCTCCGCGAGCGCGGCGGAGTCCAGGGCGGTGGCCCCGGCCCGCGCCGCGGTCTCGGAGACGACCACCGGGTCCACGGCCAGGGTGCGTGCGATCCCCAGGGCCTCCTGCTCCGCCTGGTCGTACACCCGTTCCACGGTCAGCACCACCACGGCCGCGAGGCACAGCGCCACGATCCCGGCCACGATCGCGAAGAGCACCACCATCATGCGGGTGGTGAACGTTCCCGCGGGGGTGCGCTCGCTGCTCATGCGCTCATCCTAGGGGTGCGCCACGTCACCGAGCAGAAAGAGCACAAAGGGGTCAACGAGCACAACGTCCCGCAATGAGCACAACAGGGACGTGATGCGCCTCTCACTCCTACGGTGTGATGAGCCGCACGCCCGCCGTGCCCCGTCCCCTTCCCACCACCCAGGAGTCACTGATGCTGGTTCTGCTCGGGTTCCTGATGATCGCCACGTTCATGGGCCTCATCATGACCAAGCGCCTCACCCCGCTGCTCGCACTGATCATCGTCCCCACCGTCTTCGGCCTCTTCGCGGGCGCCGGACTGGGCATCGGGGACATGGTCATGGAGGCGGTCAAGGACATGTCCTCCACGGCCGCGCTGCTGATGTTCGCGATCATCTACTTCGGCCTGATGATCGACGTGGGCCTGTTCGACCGGCTCGTGAACCTCATCGTGCGCGCCACCGGTCACGACCCCGCCAAGGTGGTGGTGGGCACCATGATCCTCACCGCCCTGGTCTCCCTGGACGGGGACGGCTCCACCACGTACATCGTGGTCACCGCGGCCATGCTGCCCGTGTACCAGCGCCTGGGCCTGAGCCCCGTGGTGCTCACGTGCATCGCGGGCCTGACCAACGGCGCCCTGAACATCGTCCCGTGGGGCGGGCCCACCGCCCGTGCGGCCGCCGCGCTGCACGTGGAGGCCACGGACATCTTCCTGCCCATGCTCCCCTCCCTGGCCGCCGGGCTGGTGGTCATCTTCGTCTTCGCCGTGCTCCTGGGCCGCTCCGAACGACGCCGCCTGGCCGCCGCCGATCCCGCCCGCTGGGGCCGCGGAGCGGCCGTGGGCTCCGGCGCCCCGGGTGCCGGCACTCCGGGTGCCCGAACCGCCAGGACCCCTTCCCCGCTGCTGACCGGCGAGGGCCTCACGAACACCGCCCTGGACCCGAACCGTGAGTCCCTGCGACCGCAGCTGTTCTGGTTCAACCTGTCCCTCACGGTGCTTGTCATGGTGCTGCTCGTGGCGGACGTGGTGCCCCTGCCGTACCTGTTCATGGTGGCCAGCGCGATCGCCATGGTGGTGAACTTCCCCAGGATGTCGGACCAGGGCAAGATGCTGGCCTCCCACTCCTCCTCGATCATCGCGGTGGTCTCCATGGTCATGGCGGCGGCGGTGCTCACGGGCATCCTGTCCGGCACGGGCATGGTGGATGCCATGTCCCAGTGGCTCGTGGACGTGATCCCCTCCAGCATGGGCCCGTACCTGGCCGTCCTGACGGGTCTGATCAGCATCCCCGCCACGTTCTTCATGAGCAACGACGCGTTCTACTTCGGCGTGCTCCCCGTGCTCACCGAGACGGGCGCGCACTACGGGATCCCCGCGGTGGACATGGCCCGGGCCTCCATCACGGGCCAGCCGGTGCACATGCAGTCCCCGCTGGTGCCCGCGATCCTGCTGCTGGTCTCCCTCGCGGGCGTGGAGCTCGGCGACCACCACAAGAAGGTGCTGTGGCGGGCCCTGGTGGTCTCCCTGGTGATGCTCGTGGTGGGCCTGCTGGTGGGCGCGGTCGGCATCGGCTGAGCGCGGCACGGCGCCCGGGTGCGCGGGCACCCACTAGAGTGGGGAGCGCAAGCTCGCGGAGCGTCGTCGTCGCCCGGGGAACGGCCCCGGACGCGCCAGACGTGAGACGGCACCGACTCCGCGCGCCCCACAGTTCCCACACCGCGTACAGGAGCGTTCCATGGCCCGAATCGTCGTCGACGTCATGCCCAAGCCGGAGATCCTCGACCCGCAGGGCAAGGCCATTGCGAACGAGCTGCCCCGCATCGGTCTCAGCGGCTTCACCGAGGTCCGCCAGGGCCGCCGCTTCGAGCTCACCGTGGAGGGCGAGGCCACCGAGCAGGTGCTCGCGCAGGCCCGCGAGGCAGCGGAGAAGCTGCTCTCCAACCCGGTGATCGAGGACGTGGTCAACGTCAGCGCACTGCCCGAGGAGCACTGAGCGTGGCCCAGAACCTGAGCCCCGAGCAGACGCCCCTGGTGGCGGACCTCTCCCAGCCCGCCGCGGACTCCCGCCTCGCGGCCGTGCGCGTGGGCGTGGTGACCTTTCCCGGCACCCTGGACGACCGCGACGCCGCCCGCGCCGTGGAGATCGCCGGCGGCACCGCCGTGCCGCTGTGGTACGCGGACGAGGACCTGCAGGGCGTGGACGCCGTGGTTCTGCCCGGCGGCTTCTCCTACGGCGACTACCTCCGGGCCGGTGCGATCGCGCGCTTCGCCCCGCTCATGGACAAGATCGTGGACGCGGCGAGCGCGGACGGCGGGATGCCCGTGCTGGGCATCTGCAACGGCTTCCAGGTGCTCACCGAGGCGCACCTGCTGCCCGGGTCCATGATCAAGAACGAGCAGCTGAAGTTCATCTGCCGGGACCAGCGCCTGCGCGTGGAGAACGCGGACACCGCGTGGACCGGTCGCTTCACGGCCGGTCAGGAGATCGTGGTGCCGCTGAAGAACCAGGACGGGCAGTACGTGGCGGACCAGCGCACCCTGGACGAGCTCGAGGCCGAGCACCGCGTGGTTTTCCGCTACACGGGCGGCAACCCGAACGGCTCCCGCAACGACATCGCCGGGATCACCAACGCGCAGGGCAACGTGGTGGGGCTCATGCCGCACCCCGAGCACGCCGTGGAGCCCGGTTTCGGCGCGGACCTCTCCGGGGCCGGCGCCGTGGGGATGCGCGAGGGCACGGACGGGCTGGACGTGTTCGTCTCCGTCCTGGAGCGCCTGACCAGCTGACGGGCGACGACGCCGCGTGCCTGGGCGGCGTCGTCGTGCCGCACCGTGCCGCCAGTCAACCGCCCCTCCTCCGCGAGCGGGCCACCGCCGCCGCGCAACACCCACCAGCCACCACGAACCGGCGTGAGCGCACCTCACGCCCCACCTCGTTCACGTAAGGGACCCGCAGACGTCATGAGTGAAACGCACTTCAACCTGGACACCGTGGAGCACGCCACCTCCACCCCGGACACCGAGCTGCCCTGGGCCGAGCTGGGCCTGAACGAGGCGGAGTTCGAGCGCATCAAGGAGATCCTGGGCCGCCGTCCCACCGCCGCGGAACTGGCCATGTACTCCGTGATGTGGTCCGAGCACTGCTCCTACAAGTCCTCCAAGGTGCACCTGCGCCAGTTCGGCGAGAAGGTCACGGACGAGATGCGCCAGCACCTCATGGTGGGCATCGGGGAGAACGCCGGTGTCACGGACATCGGGGACGGCTGGGCCGTGACGTTCAAGATCGAGTCCCACAACCACCCCTCCTACGTGGAGCCCTACCAGGGCGCGGCCACGGGCGTGGGCGGGATCGTGCGGGACATCATCTCCATGGGCGCCCGCCCCGTGGCCGTGATGGACCCGCTGCGCTTCGGCGCGATCGACCACCCGGACACCCAGCGCGTGGTGCACGGGATCGTGGCCGGAGTGGGCGGCTACGGCAACTCGCTGGGGCTGCCGAACATCGGCGGCGAGGTGGAGTTCGACCCCTGCTACCAGGGCAACCCGCTGGTCAACGCGCTGGCCGTGGGCGTGATGCGCCACGAGGACATCCGCCTGGCCAACGCCTCCGGCACGGGCAACAGGGTGGTGCTCTTCGGAGCGCGCACCGGCGGTGACGGCATCGGCGGCGCGTCCGTGCTGGCGTCGGAGTCCTTCGACGACTCCAAGCCCTCCAAGCGCCCCGCCGTGCAGGTGGGTGACCCCTTCGCGGAGAAGGTGCTCATCGAGTGCTGCCTGGAGCTGTTCAAGTCCTCCCTGGTGGAGGGCATCCAGGACCTCGGGGCGGCGGGGATCTCCTGCGCCACCTCCGAGCTGGCCTCCAACGGGGACGGCGGGATGCGGGTGAACCTGGACGAGGTGCTGCTGCGCGATCCCTCGCTGACCCCGGGTGAGATCCTCATGTCCGAGTCCCAGGAGCGGATGATGGCCGTGGTCACCCCGGAGAAGGTCGAGGCCTTCGAGGCGGTCATGGCCAAGTGGGACGTCGAGTACTCGTGGATCGGCGAGGTCACGGACACCGGCCGGCTGGTCATCGACTACCAGGGCGAGGTGATCGTGGACGTGGATCCGCGCACCGTGGCCCACGACGGCCCCGTCTACGAGCGCCCCTATGACCGCCCCGCGTCCCAGGACGCCCTGCAGGAAGCGCACTTCACCGGCTCCCCCGAGGACGCCGCGCGACCCTCCGGCGCGGAGCTCGGCCCCGCGCTGCTCGAGCTGATGGCCTCCCCCAACCTGTGCTCCAAGGAGTGGGTCACCAGCCAGTACGACCGCTACGTGCAGGGCAACACGGCCTTGGCCATGCCCGACGACGCCGGCGTGGTCCGCGTGGACGAGCGCAGCAACCTGGGCGTGGCCCTGTCCACGGACTCCAACGGCCGCTACACCCGCCTGGACCCGTACCACGGCGCGCAGCTCGCCCTTGCGCAGGCGTACCGCAACGTGGCAACCGCGGGCGCCCGCCCCGTGGCGGTCTCCGACTGCCTGAACTTCGGCTCCCCCGAGGACCCGGACGTGATGTGGCAGTTCGCGGAGGCCGTGCGCGGTCTCGCGGACGGCTGCCAGGCCATCGGCGTGCCCGTCACGGGCGGCAACGTGTCCCTCTACAACCAGACGGGCGGTGTGGCCATCAACCCCACCCCGGTGGTGGCCATGATGGGCGTGTTCGACGACGTCACGCGCCGCACTCCCTCGGGCTGGCGCGAGGACGGCCAGGCGGTCTACCTCATGGGAGAGACCGCGGACGAGCTGGACGGCTCCGAGTGGGCGCGCATCCGCGGCCACCTGGGCGGCACGCCCCCGCGCGTGGACCTGGACCAGGAGCGCGTGCTCGCGGACATGCTGATCAACATGTCCCGGGACGGCATGATCGACGCCGCGCACGACGTCGCCGAGGGCGGGCTCGCCGCCACGCTCGCCGAGATGGCCCTGCGCTTCGGCGTGGGCGCCCGCATCGGCCTCGGCGAGGTGGCCGAGCGTGACGGCCTGGACCTGTTCACGCTGCTGTTCTCCGAGACCCAGGCGCGCGCCGTCGTGAGCGTGCCCCGCTCCGAGGAGGTCCGCTTCCGGGACATGTGCACCGTGCGCAACTATCCTTTCGCAAGGATCGGCGTGGTGGACACCGAGAACGGCTCCCTGGACGTCCAGGGCGAGTTCGCGGTGCCGCTGGACGAGCTGCGGACGGCCCACGAGGCCACGCTGCCGCGGCACTTCGGCTGATCCCCGCGAGCACGCGGGCGGCACGAGAGACCCCGGAAGGTATGGGCATGCTGGACGAGCTGCCGGGCGCCGAGCCCCCGGCCCCGATAGTCACACGACGGCTGGAGCTGCGGCCGTTCACGCCGGACGAGCTGGAGGCCGTCGCCTCGGGCACCTCCCTGCCCCACTTCGCGCGGGGTTTCCCCTCCGCGCAGAACCAGGACTGGGCGCGGGACGCCCTGGCCGCCGGGGAGCACTTCTTCACCGAGTCACGGTGCGCCCAGCGCGCCGTGGTGGAGCGCTCCTCGGGCCAGGTCATCGGCGCGGCAGGGTTCACCGGTCCCGCCATGGACCACGAGCTCGAGGTCGAGGGGTCCCTGGTGCCGCAGCACCGGGGCCAGGGGCTCGCCACCGAGGGGTTGCGCGCCCTGCTGGAGGAAGCCTTCGAGGATCCCGACGTGCGCGCGGTCCAGGCCTCGGTGCCCACGGGCGAGCACCCCGCACACCACGTCCTCGCGCGGTGCGGGTTCCAGCCCCTGCCCTCCGACGGCTCGGAGGACTCCTACCGCCTGCCGCGCCCCTGAGCCACTCCCGTGAGCCCCTGGATACCCTTCAACCTGCTGCCCGCGGACACCCTGCCCGAGTGGATCCTGGTGGCCCTCGCGGGGCTGGACCTGCTGCTCAAGATCGTGGCCCTGGGCTGGATCCCGCACCGGCGCCGCCCCTCCGTGGCGCTCGCGTGGCTGCTGGCCATCTTCCTGGTGCCGTACGCGGGGATCGTGCTGTTCCTGGTGCTCGGCTCCGCCCGCCTGCCGCGCAAGCGCATGGAGCAGCAGGCTCGGATGAACCACGTGATCCAGGAGAACACTCCCCCGGGGGTGGCCGTGGGCCGCGAGCTGGAGCGCTACCCCCAGTGGGTGCGCACCACGGCGGAGCTCAACCAGAACCTGGGTGCGCTGCCCATGGTGGGTGGCAACGACTTCGAGATCCTCCCGGACAACCACGAGAACATGGCGCGGATGGCCGCGGACGTGGACGCCGCCACGGACTACGTCCACTTCGAGTTCTACATCGTGGCCGTGGACCAGGTCTCCCGGGACCTGCTCAACGCCCTGATCCGGGCCCACGAGCGTGGCGTGCGCGTGCGCATCCTCATCGACCATGTGGGCTCCCTGGGCTACCCGGGCTACGCCGAGCTGGTCAAGGAGTTCGACCGCTCCGGTGTGCCGTGGCGCCGCATGCTGCCCATCCGCCCGTGGCGCGGGGAGTGGCAGCGCCCGGACCTGCGCAACCACCGCAAGATCCTGGTGGTGGACGGGCGGGTGGCCCACACGGGCTCGCAGAACATCATCCACCGCTCGTACAACAAGCGGAAGAACATCCGGAAGGGCCGCCAGTGGCGTGACCTCATGATCCGCTGCACCGGCGCCGTGGTCACGGAGCTCAACGCCGTGTTCGTCTCCGACTGGTACTCCGAGACGGACGACCTGCTGCTGGACGAGTCCCCCTCCGCCCTGGAGCCGAGCCCCGGGCCCGCGTACGCGCAGGTGGTCCCCTCCGGGCCCGGCTTCGAGACCGAGAACAACCTGCGGCTGTTCAACCACCTGATCTACAACGCCAACCGCCGGGTGGTGATCTCCAGCCCGTACTTCGTGCCGGACGAGTCCCTGCTCCACGCCCTCACCACGGAGGCGCAGGCCGGGGTGCAGATCCAGCTGTTCGTGGGAGAGACCTCGGACCAGTTCCTCGCGCAGCACGCCCAGAACTCGTACTACTCCGAGCTGGCGCGCGCCGGTGTGGAGATCTACCGCTACAGCTCCCCCACGGTGCTGCACGCCAAGTTCGTGCTCGTGGACGACATCGTCTCCGTGATCGGCTCCTCCAACATGGACGAGCGTTCCTTCGCCCTGGACCTCGAGGTCTCCGTGATGATCGTGGACCGGGAGTTCCGCGCCCGCATGGAGCGCGTGGTCGAGGACTTCACGGCGTGCTCCATGCTCCTGGACGTGGCCGCGTGGGAGCAGCGCTCCCTGGGGCGCAAGTACGTGGAGAACATCTGCCGCCTCGCCTCCGGCCTGCTCTGACACCACCCCGGACGACGACGCCGCACGGCCGGGTGGGCACCGTCCGTCCCCTCGGCGCCGCCCACTCCGTGCCGCCCACTCGGAGCCGGGCGGCCCGGGTGCGGCATGGGGGGCCGGGCCGCGCTGGGGTGTGCCCGCGTGCGCGTTCCGCGCCCGGGTGCGCGAACGCCGTCGCCGACCCGTGAGATCGGGGCGGCGACGGCGTCGTCGTGCGGCACGGCTCTGTGCCTGGGGCCGGGGTCAGTCCGCGACGAGCACCGCGCGGCCGTTGAGCGTGCGGTTGCGCAGGCCGTCCAGGGACGCGTTGACCTGCTCTGCGCTGAGCGGAACCTCCACGATGGGCGGCCGGGGCAGCTCCACGTCCTGGGCGAGCTTCACGAGCTCCTTGAGCTCCGGGAGACTGCCCACGAAGTTGCCGCGGATGTTCAGCAGGTTGAACGCGGCGAGCGCGGTGGGGAACTGGTACTGGCCGCCGAACAGGCCCACGCTCACCAGGGTGCCGCCGTTGGCCATGGCGAACAGTGCGGCGTTGGAGGTGTCCCCGTTGTTGACCAGGTCGATCGCCGCGGCGATCTTCTCGCCGCCGGCCGCGACGATGTCCTTGTGGGGTGCCTCGCCACCCGCGACCACGGTGGCCGTGGCACCCATTGCGGTGGCGTTCTCCAGTGCCTTCTCGCTCATGTCCACCGCCACGATGTTCTCGTGGCCCAGGGCCTTCAGCAGCGCAATGGTCATGAGCCCCACGCCACCGGCGCCGATGACCGCGACCGGCTTGTCCGCGGGGACCGGCATGATCTTCTGGATGGCCGAGTAGGACGTCAGCCCGGAGCAGGCCAGCGTGGCGCCGAAGGACGGGTCGATGTCCCCCAGTGGCACCAGGTAGCGGTCCCCGGGAACCAGGACCTCCTCCGCGTAGCCGCCGTTCAGTGCCACCGAGAGGTTGCGCTTGGCGCCGCTGCAGTAGTTCTCGCGGTCCTCCTGGCAGGCCTGGCACTCACCGCAGCCGACCCAGGGGTAGACGATGTACTTGGTGTCCCCCGGCTGCACCGTGGCCTCCGGGCCCACTTCCACCACCTCTCCCACGATCTCGTGGCCCAGCACCACCGGGTACTGTGCGCCCGAGGCGGTCAGCTCGCGACGCCCCGCGCTGCCCAGGTCGAAGTACCCGTCCTGGCAGTGGACGTCCGAGTGGCACACCCCCGAGTTCGTGACGCGGACCAGCACCTCGGAACCCTTGAGCTGGGGCTTCTCCAGCTCGATCTCCTCCGCCGGCGCACCGGGTTCTGCGTGACCGAAAACCTTCATGGCTGACTCCTTTGCAGCGTGTTCGGATGTGCACTTCACATGTGGGCTGCACTGTCACTGTAGGCCGCGTCACACGGGGAGAACACCGGCTCGCGGGACCATTTCAACTCGGGAGTAACATCCGCGCGCGGCGGCCGAGACGCCGCACCGGGGCGCAACATCGCCGCGGGCTGGCGCGACCGACGAGACGACCTGGACCGGGCGGCGTCGTCCGCCGGTGTGGCGCACGGTGGTCGGGTGCCGCGAGACCTAGTGTGAGCCGCATGACACGACTCACCGTGGACGAGCACGGCCGCCCGGAACCGCCCCAGCGCGGGGACGAGACCACCACCCTGTTCGGGTTCCTGGACTTCCTGCGTGCGACGATCCGCTGGAAGACGGAGGGACTGAGCACGGAGCAGCTGCACAGCAGTCCGCTGCCCACCTCCATGACACTGGGCGGGATGCTCAAACACCTCGCCTACGTGGAGGACCACTGGTTCTGCCACGTGCTCGGCGGGCGTGAACCGTGCGCACCGTGGGATGCGGTGGAGTGGCAGAAGGACCCCGACTGGGACTGGAATTCGGCCCCGGACGACGACGCCGCGCAGCTGCGGTCCCTCTGGTCCTCAGCCGTGGAGAAGTCCCGGCAGCGGTGGGTCGTCTTCGCCGCGGAGCACGCCAACCCGCTGGACGCCCCGGTGGAACGGCCCGTCGGCGGAGACACGAGCGCGCGCTGGGTGATCACCCACATGATCGAGGAGTACGCCCGCCACTGCGGCCACACGGACCTGCTGCGCGAGGCTCTCGACGGGGTCACGGGGGAATGAGGGGAGGCATCCCTGCCCCTGGTGCTGATGGGAACGTCTATCGGGACGTTGTCTGCCGGGCCGCCCGCACATCCCGGCGGATGTTCACACCGGGGCCCCGCACTCAGCCGTCCCGCTCCAGCAAGCCCTTGTACCGCTCGGTCGTGAGCTTCGAGAACAGCAACACCAGCAGGGCCGACGCGGCGCTCGCGAGCACGAGCCCCACGGACCACGGCACCCACACGGAGAACAGCGCGGCAATCACGAGCACGAACACGGCGGCGGAGCAGACCTGAGTGGCTACCCGGCTCCGGGTCAGCGCGAGAAGCAGTGCGTCCAGCAGGGTGTCGACCAGCATGAGGGCTACCACGACCACGCACACCGCCAGGAACTGCACAAGCAGCCTTCCCGGGCCCACGTCCTGGCCCTCCCCGAATACATGCCACAGCACCTGGGGCGCCAGCACCGCCAGCGGGAATCCCGCCAGCACCAGGCACATCTCCACCAGCGTGCCCCACTCCTTGGCCTTGCTGCTCATTCCCACGCCCTCCGCCGATCGTCCGGTTTTCACGGTCTCCTGTTCAACCCCACGCATCCGCCGGGACCGCTCAGCACCCGTCCACTGAGCACCCCCTGCTCACCGGCACAGCCGGTGGCTCGGACGTCTCCTTGACCGCGAGCAGGTGGCACTCCGGGAACCGGTGGTCCGCGTCCGGGCGGCTCACCGTCCGCCACCGCTCCGTGAGGCCCGCGTACAGAAGATGGTCCATCATGACGT
The DNA here is from genome assembly GCF_030407675.1 of Kocuria sp. APC 4018. Taxonomy (NCBI): domain Bacteria; kingdom Bacillati; phylum Actinomycetota; class Actinomycetes; order Micrococcales; family Micrococcaceae; genus Kocuria; species Kocuria sp. APC 4018. The sequence goes on from NZ_JASDCY010000001.1 coordinate 27,661, forward strand.
TCGGGTGCCAGCGCCACGCGGGAGCCACCGCGTGGTCGAAGGAGACCACGGCGCGACCGCCGTCCACGGCCTGGAACGCGAGCATGACCACCCCGCCGATCGGCAGGCGCTCCGCCCACGAGCGCAGGATCCCGGGCACACGGTCCGGGGCCACGTGAATCAGGCTGAACCGCGCCAGCACGGCGGCCGGCGGCTCGTCAGCACCCAGGGCCTGCGTCCAGGTGACGGGATCGCAGGTGCCGCGCACGAACCGCAGTTCCGGATGCGCCGCCCGTGCGATCTCCAGCATGGCTTGCGAGGGGTCCACGCCCACCACCGGGACACCGGCCGCCGCGAGCGCCGCCGTCACGTGACCCGTCCCGCACCCCACGTCGACCACGGAGCCCTCCGCCGCGCACTCCTTCACCTGCTCGGCGAACGCGGCCACGACTCCGCGTTCCAGGGGCGAGCGGAAGGCCTCGGGAAACGCGCGCTCGTACTCCGCGGCGAGGTGGTCGTATCCGGGTTGCATGGGCTCCACGCTCACACACCACGGCTGGCGCCTCAAGGGCGGCGCCAAGCAGCCGCCCCTGAGCAAGACGCCCGGGGGGGGGACATGGGCTCGGAACGCACTGCAGCGGCGTCGTGCGCCCCCGGGGTGGGTGCCGTGCCCGGGCGGAACGGGCATGACCGCGTGTGACCCCGGGAACTGATGGCCCTCCCGGGGAGCTTCTAAGATGGCTCAGTGATGAACCCCGCCACCCCTCCCTCGCGCCAGGGCACCGCACCGACCGCTGCGCCGCCGACGCGCCCGTGGGCGCCGGGGCGGCGTCGAACGCAGACCTGAAACTCGCGATGGCCGCTTCCGGGACCGTGCTGAGCGTGTTCACCGTGGGACACATGGCGGGCAACATGCAGGTCTACCTGGGGCGGGAGCGGTACAACCGCTACGCGCTGCTGCTGCGCCACGCGGGCGCGCCGGTCCTGCCCGCGAACACCCTGCTGTGGGCGGCGCGGATCGGGCTGCTCGCGAGCACGGCCACCCACGTGGCCGCCGGCACGGAGCTGACCCTGCGGGCCTGGCGCGCCGAGGGACGCACCGCCGGTGACGTGGCCCAACAGGGCGCCCGCAACGCCGCGCAGCTGCTGCGGCGCGCCACCGACCGCCTCCCCCGCATGCACCTCTCGCCCAGCCCCCGCAGCAGGGGCCACGTGGCCATGTACCGCGAAGCCCCGTTCGACGGTGCCCTCCTCCCGGGCCGCTTCGACGCCGACGCCCCCCGCAGGCGCCCTCGGGGACGACGCCGCTCGGTCCCCCGGATCATCGCCCGCTCCATGCGCTCCACGGGCGCCGTGCTCGGTCTGTTCGTGACCTACCACGTGCTGGACCTGACCACGGGCACCCGCCCGGCGGCGTCACGGTCCTTCGAGCACGGGGACGCCTACGGGAACCTGGTGGGCAGCCTCTCCCGGCCCGTGGTGGCGGTGTTCTACACGACCTCCATGGCGGCGCTGGCCGGGCACATGGTCCACGGGCTGCGCACGGCCGCACTGGACACCGGGCTCACGACCACGGCCCGGCGCGTGCACCGGGTGGATGTCGCCGCGAAGGCCGCGGGCGCCGTCGTCGCCGTGGGCAACGCAAGTATTCCCCTGGCCGTATCCTTCAAGGTGGTGCGCTGATGCTGCTGACCGTGCACGTGTGGCGCCAGGCGGACGCCAGCACCCCCGGGGGCTTCGAAACCGTCCACCCCGTGGAGGCGCGCGAGGACATGAGCGTCCTCGAGCTGCTGGACGCCGTCAACGAGACCCTCGAACGCCAGGGGGACGAGCCCGTGAGCTTCGACGACGGCTGCCGCGAGGGCATCTGCGGCAAGTGCGGTGTGACCGTGGACGGCGTGCCGCACGGCCCGGACCGCAACAGGGCCTCGTGCATGCAGTCCCTGAACGCCTACCGGGACGGGGACGAGGTCTTCATCGAGCCCCTGCGCGCCGGGGCACTGCCCGTCACGAAGGACCTCGCCGTGGACAAGAAGTCCCTGCGGCGCGTGTCCAAGGAGGCCAAGTTCCCGGTGGCCATGAAGGCGCTGAACACCGCGGGCTGCATCAGCTGCGGCGCGTGCATCGCCGCGTGCCCCAACGGTTCCGGGCAGCTGTTCGTGGGCACCATGCTCAAGCACCTGCCGCCGCTGGCCAAAACCCCCGAGGAGCGTGACGAGCGCGCCGCCAAGGTGCTGGACGCCGCGGACCGGGAGTTCGGCCCGTGCTCCCTGCTGGGGGACTGCACAGAGGTGTGCCCCGCGGGGCTGCCGCTGGAGAACCTCACGTCCGTGGCGCGGGAGAACCTGCACCGCAGCTTCCCGGACCGGTACCCGGCGCCCGGGGACCCAGAGGACACTGACGGTAAGTGAGCCTGCCAGAGTATCCAGATCATTGAATAAGACGCGCATGTATCTTTCCTTAAAACAGCACAACTGTAGAATCCTTAACGGTGCGACAAGATAGGTTAGCCAATTATGACATTGCAATTTATTATTTTTACTAGATAACTTTCCATAAAAGGAGAATCGGCAATGCTGACTAAAATGCGTTTGGAAAACTTTAAAGCCTGGGAAGACACCCAAGACATTGAATTTGCACCCTTGACTATCTTGTTTGGTTCAAATTCTTCCGGCAAATCAAGTCTACATCAATTTCTCATGTTGCTTCGCCAGACAGTCGAGTCCCCGGACAGAAAGCGAGTTCTCCATACTGGTGATAGCAGTACGCCGGTTGACCTAGGAAGTTACTCGCAGCTAATTCACAATGGTGCCACCGAGCAACCCCTAAAATTTAAAATTGATTGGAAAAGGGACAGCCCTCTCGAATTAATTTACCCAATTAATTCTTCGCGTTTCACAGGCACGCAGCTCAGCTTTCATGCCAGCATAAGTTCCCGCGAAGGACTTCCCCCTAGGGTACGAGTCGACGAATACGGCTACGACCTTTTTAGCCCTACCGGGCAGCTCGCTTTGTCAATAGAAAGCGCTCGGGAAAAAGAAAAGTACAATCTTACGGCTACGGGAATCGAACTCAAACGATCCCTAGGTCGCAAATGGCCTCTCTCTGCGCCGTCTCAGTTCCACGCTTTTCCGGATGACATTTTCACTCGCTATCAGGGTGTGGACTTCACTGCAGACCTAACGCTCTCTCTCGAAGAGCAGCTTTCACATCTCAACTACCTAGGACCCCTTCGCCAAAAGCCTAATCGGCTATACAGGTGGTCCGGGGAAGAGGTCAGTGACGTAGGGTGGAGCGGAGAAAAAACGATTGATGCACTGCTTGCAGGCGCCCAGAGGCGCTATAACAGTAAACCAAAAGAAAGAACGCGCACTCTTCCAGAGACGGTGGCATATTGGCTTACTCGCTTGGGCGTGGTGGAAAGTTTTAGCGTTGAGCCTATCGGTGAGGGGCGAGATGAATACGAGGTCCGAGTTACAGTCACTAAAGGTGGACGCTCAGTTCTTCTCACGGATGTCGGGTTTGGGGTTTCGCAGGTACTACCTGTGATTGTCGAGAGTTTTTATGCTGAACCCGGGTCAACCGTAATTATGGAACAGCCCGAGATTCACCTGCACCCCTCGGTGCAAGCCGGGCTCGCAGATTTGCTGATAGATGCTGCTCTTTCCCGTGAAAACGGGAAAGAACGAAAGACGCAGTTCATTATCGAGTCTCATTCCGAGTATCTTTTGCGTCGGTTATTGCGCCGAATTGCTGAAGGGGATCGCATTTCAAGCAAGGACGTTCGCTGTTATATAGTCGACAATTCTGACTCGGGGTCGGTTATCTCCCCCTTACAGGTTGACGAATTGGGGAATGTTCATAATTGGCCTAAAAATTTCTTTGGTGACCCAAATTTTGACATCATAGAGCAAACCCGAGCAGCCCGGAGGAGGCGTTGAAATGCTGAACCCTGGCACTCGAGTGATCGATACGAATGTTCCCCTGGTAGTCAAGTTTCGGGCCGACAGCCCCGGGGAACTTGTGGATGCCTGTGAAGATATTATAATGAAAATTATGACGGAGGAACTTCCTGTCGTGACTGACTTGGCGGGCGAAATAATCGAAGAATACTTCCACAAGATGAGTCATGCAGAGAATTCCCTAGCGGACTTATTTGCTAAATATGTGCATGATTTCCGGTGGCAGTGGGGGGAGAAGTATATGCCTGACATTGAACCGGATGGTGTTGCAGAAAACTCCTACGGAGTTCTAGGGGGCGACGACGTTCAAATTGATCCTTCTGACCGGAAATTCGTGGCGGTTGCTAAAGTGAGCGGAGCCTCGATTGTGCAAGCTAGGGACACCAAATGGCTCGACTGGAAAGAAATTCTTACCCGTCACAACGTGAAAGTCGAATATGCGCACGAGCAATCCCTTCGAACAATGTATAAAGAGAAGTTTGGTCGAGAGGCGCCATGAGAGACTTTACCCCCTTTCCTTCAATACCCCACTTGGTTGCGCCTCGCAATACGTCAATTCGAAACGACAAAGTTTTATCCTCCTGTGAAAGAACAATTTTTTTTGACCATCCATTACGGATTGAAGAAAAAATAGATGGTCAGAATTTAGGAATATCCTCCATTGACGGAGAAACCCTCTCGTATCAGGGGCGGGGTAGCTTCGTAGAATTGGGCGGGCGTCATTTCCGCGGTCTTGAGGGCTGGATTAAGCCCCGCGCCACCCGGATTTTATCCGCCTGCGGGGATCGGTTAGTTCTATTTGGCGAATGGTGCCGTATTAAACACACCGTATTTTATGATTCGCTTCCAGATTGGTTCATTCTTTTTGCGGTATACGATAAACTCGAAGGTGAATTTTGGGCTCCGCAGTTAGCCGAGGCATTGGCGGATGATTTATCCCTCTCCTCTCCACCGGTTTTAGGAATCGACGAGTTTTCATTGGATGAATTGTTCGGTATGATCGGAAAATCAAGATTTGGTTCTAGTAAAATGGAAGGTATTGTAGCAAAATCTATTAATCCCGGTTCCGGGCAGTTGTGCGCAAAGCTGGTTAGGCCAGATTTTGTTCAATCCATTGAGGGCCATTGGATGTCAGGTCCATTGGAAACTAATCGCTTGGCTACGTGATTGGCTTCATCGATATCGTAGGGGAATTAAGGTACAAAGCCAGTTGCAGATTAACCGTTGCGCACTCGACAATAGACGGTCCATCCCGAGCGGCCTAGATGTTGTGGGTCATGACGTTGTGGTTGCTGGGGCGGGGATGAAGAAAACGGGCCTCTTCTGGCCAGGATGGAGGTGTCTAGCAACCAACCTCGTCCAGCAGAAGACCCGTTTCGTGACCCACGCTAACGCCCCACTGACTTCGGCCGGAAGACACCGCCTCGTCACCCGTGTCATCAGCGGAGGCAGACCCAAAGCCCACGTACCCGTCGAAGCTAGTGTCGCCCGGTCCCCTCTCACGAAATGGGTGGCCCGCTACCACCACGGTGGCCCCACGCCCTAGAAGACCACTCCAGCGTCCCGACCACCCGACCCACCCGGCTGCCGGTGGAGGTGATCGAGCTGATCGATACCTGGCGGCGGCAGAACAAATGCTCCGCGTGCAGGATCACCCACGAACTGGCCATCCAGAGGCACACCTGCGCGGTCAGGACAGTCTCGCGCTGGTTGCACCGGTTGGGGATCACCCGCCGCAGAGACCTGGACCCCAGCGGGGAGAACAACCGCCGCACCGGCCCGAACACCGCGGCCTTCCCAGGGCACATGATCCACCTGGATGTGAAGATACTAGGGAAAATCCCCAACGGTGGCGGCTGGTGGGCCCACGAACGCGATTCCGCGGCCGGACGCGCCTCCAAACGCGGTCCTGGCCGGCGGGTGGGCTACACCTACCTGTGACTGCGCCGTGGACGGGTTCTCCCGCTTGGCCTACATCGAAGCCCACGACGATGAGAGCAGAGCAACCACGATCGGATTCTTCGCCCGGGCACGGGCGTTCTTCGCCGCCCACCGCATCATCCGCATCATCCGGGTGGTCACGGACAACAGAGCCAACTATCGGGCCAAGGACTTCCACCGCACCGTGACCTCACACGCCTCCCGGCATCAGCGCGCCCGCCGGGCAGCGATCGAGGCGTAGGTGAATCACTACAACTATCATCGGCCCCACACCGCGTGTTCTGATCAGCCCCCCGGCCACCAGAGTCCGCACCCGTGTAGCCAACGTCATGACCTCATACATCTAGGTCCTACACCGCGCCAAAGAGCAGTACCCGCGAGGAGAACACCTCGCGGCCTGCCGCGGCCACCGCCTCCCGGACCGCGTCCGCCTCCGAAGGCTTGCACACCAGGACCAGCTCCTCGGCGCTCACGCTGTCCCGTTGGAGGGAACCGTTCCATGCCTGAACGCTCTGCGGGGTCTCGTTCTCGCGGATGGCGGCCCAGCCGCCTGCCCAAGACTCGAGATCCGATTGCCACTGCTGCGTCATGAGCTGCTCCTTCCCCGGGGAAACCCGGGCACCGGTGGAGCGCCGCTCCCGGAGGCAGCCCTTCGCGCGGAATCTCGCAGATCCCGCAGGGGCTTCGCGGGCGGCACCGCCGCGGGGCCCGGGCGGTCCGGCTCCGGCGCATTCTCTATGCTTGGCCCGACAGGTTGTCACGCTGCGGCGTGCGCACCACGACATTCACCCACCCCTTGAGGAGATGCTCTCGTGTCCGCCAAGAAAACCCTTCAAGTCGCCCTGGCCTTCATCGGCCTCATGGTGGGCGCCGGCTTCGCCACGGGACAGGAAGTCATCCAGTACTTCGTCTCGTTCGGTCTCTGGGGGCTCGCGGGGGCCGTCGTCGCGGGCATCCTGATGATCACGGCGGGAGCGGTGATCATCAACATCGGCAGCTACTTCCTGGCCGACGAGCACCTTGGGGTGTTCCGTTCCGTCTCCGCGCCCGTGGTCTCCCGCTTCCTGGACATCTCTGTGTCCCTCACCCTGCTGGCCATGGGCATCGTGATGCTCGCCGGCGCGGGCTCCACCCTGGAGCAGCAGTTCGGGCTCCCGGCGTGGATCGGCTCCGCGATCATGGTGGCCATCGTGATGCTCACCGGTCTGCTGGACGTCAACAAGGTCACCAACATCATCTCCGCCGTGACCCCGGTGATCTTCGTGGCCGTGATCGTCGCGTTCGTCTACACCCTCATGCAGCTTCCCGTGGACCTCAGCGCCATGAGCGATCTGGCCGTGCAGGCCGACTCCCCCGTGAGCCCGTGGTGGCTCTCCGCGATCAACTACACCTGCATGGCGCTGATGCTGGGCGTGTCCATGTCCCTGATGATCGGCGGCAACACCCTGGATCCGCGCGACGCCGGGCGCGGCGGCCTGCTGGGCGGCGTGGTGTACACCATCCTGCTGGTGATGAACGCGTTCGCGCTGCTCGTGAACTTCGACGCTGTGGGGGACGCGGACGTGCCCATGCTCAAGCTCTTCGAGAGCATGCACCCGGTGGCCTCGCTGGCCATGGTGTTCGTGACCTTCCTGATGATCTACAACACCACCATCAGCATGTTCTACGCGCTGGGCCGCCGCATGACGGTCAACCACCGCAAGCGCTACGTCCCGGTGTTCCTGGGCATCTGCGTCCTGGGCTACGTGATCAGCCTGGTGGGCTTCGGCACGCTGATGAGCGTGGTGTACCCGGTGATCGGCTACGTGGGCATGGTGCTGGTGGTCGTCATGTTCATCTGGTGGTTCCGCAACCGCGAGGCCATCGGTGTGGAGGCCGGGCGCCGCACCCGCATCCGCGCACTCATGACCAAGCGCGGTGACGAGACCAAGGAGTTCACCGAGTACAACGAGAACCAGCTGCGCGACGCCACCGAGGAGTCCCCCGCGGACAACGAGGCCCTCACCGGCGCCATGGAGGTCCAGGTCAAGCGGGAGCTCGGCGAGGACAAGTCCTCCTCCTGACGACGCCGCTGGGTGGCCTCCCACAGCACCGCGACCCGCCCTGCACACCCTGCAGGACATGACGAAACCCCCGGCAGCGACCGGGGGTTTCGTCATGGACGGGAGCGGGCGGCGTCGTGATCCGGTGCGGACGGATCCGCCGTGCGCCCGCGGGAGGGTTCAGCCGCGGGCGGTGTTCTTCTCCTGCGTGCGCTGCTCCCAGAAGATCGGCAGGGTCACGGTGTCCGTGCCGTCCCACGCGGACAGGCCGTGGATGCCGGGAATGTCTCCCGCCTTGAACACGGGCTCCACGCCAGCCTTGCGCTGCTCCATGTAGTTCTGCAGCACCTTGGCCGCCACACCTGCGAGCATCACCAGCGCAATGAGGTTCAGTGTGGCCATGATCGCCATGAACAGGTCCGCGAGCGACCACACGAGGTCCAGGGCCAGCACCGCGCCCATGAACACGCACACCAGCACGGCGAAGCGGTAGACGCCCATGGTCACGCGGGAGCGGGTCATGAAGCGGATGTTGGACTCGCCGTAGTAGTAGTTGCCGATCACGGAGGACCAGCCGAAGAGGAAGATCGCCACGGTCAGGAAGTGCACGGCCCACTCGCCCAGCTGCATGCCCAGCGCGGTCTGCGTGAGGGACGCACCCTGGCGCTGGTCCCCGTAGGTGGGGTTGGACAGCAGCACGATGAACGCGGTGATGGAGCACACCAGCATGGTGTCGAAGAAGACGCCCAGGGACTGCACGAAGCCCTGCTTTGCCGGGTGGGAGATGGACGCGGTGGCGCCGGCGTTCGGGGCGGAGCCCATGCCGGCCTCGTTGGAGAACAGACCGCGCTTCATGCCCTGGATGATCACGCCGATCAGACCACCCGTGATGAACTCGCGAATGCCGAACGCCCCCTCGATGATCATGCCGAACATGGCGGGGATCTCGGTGATGTTCAGGACCACCACGAGCAGCCCCAGCACCAGGTACAGCACGGCCATCACGGGCACGAGGATCTGGGTCACCGCGGAGATGGAGCGGATGCCACCGAAGATCACCAGTGCCGTGATGACCACCAGGGCCAGGCCCAGCACCACGCGCAGCCACATGTTCTGGCCCTCGGTGACGTCCACGTTGAAGGAGCCGGCCACGGCGTCCACGATCGAGTTGGACTGCACGGAGTTGAACACGAAGCCGTAGGTCACGGTGATGATGACCGCGAAGAGCACGCCCATCCAGCGCTTGTTGAGCCCGCGCTCCATGTAGTACGCCGGGCCGCCCACGTAGCCGTCCGACGTCTTGACCTTGTAGAGCTGGCCCAGCAGGGACTCCACGAACGCGCTGGCCGCGCCGATCGCGGCGATGATCCACATCCAGAACACGGCACCGGGTCCGCCCAGGGTGATGGCGATGGCCACGCCGGCGATGTTGCCCGTGCCCACGCGAGCCGCTGCGGAGACCGTGAATGCGCGGAACGAGGAGATGCCCTTGCGCCCGTCCTCCTCACCGGCCGGATCGGTGAGCACGCGGAACATCTCGGGGATGCCGCGCAGCTGGATGGCCTTGGTGCGGACGGTCAGGTACAGGCCCACGCCGATGAGGACGGCGAAGACGACGTACCAGACGTACTCGCCCACCGTTCCGACGAGTTCGGTCAGTGCTTCCATGGAAAACTCCGGGATCTTCGGGGATGCCCGGACCGTGGGACTGTTCCAGTCGCGCGAGGGCCCGGGCGGGAAAAGAATGTGTGCTGCCACACCAATTCAGCACAGATTATCCGATTCCCACCCGGGCCGAGACCATCCGGGGTGCCGCGCGGGGTCAGTCCTCCACGACGCGCACCGCACCCTTGTCCGCACTGGTCACCATGGACGCGTACGCCTTCAGCGCCTTGGACACCCGGCGCTCGCGCGGCTTGGTGGGCTTCCAGGGGGCATTCCCCTTCTCCTGGCGACGGCGCGCGAGCTCGGCGTCATCCACGTTGACCCGCAGCACGCGGTTCTCCACGTCGATCTCGATCTCGTCCCCGTGCTCCACGAGGCCGATGGCCCCGCCCGCGGCGGCCTCCGGGGAGATGTGCCCGATCGACAGCCCGGACGTGCCGCCCGAGAAGCGGCCGTCCGTGATGAGCGCGCACGTCTTGCCCAAGCCCAGACCCTTGAGGTAGCTGGTGGGGTAGAGCATTTCCTGCATCCCGGGGCCGCCCTTGGGGCCCTCGTACGCGATGACGACGATGTCCCCCTCCGTCACGTTCTTGGAGAGGATCTCGTGCACGGCCTCGTCCTGGGACTCCACCACGAACGCCCGGCCCGTGAAGTGGAACAGCTCGGGGTCGATGCCCGCGGTCTTGATGACCGCGCCGTCCTCCGCGATGTTGCCGAACAGCACGCACAGCCCACCCTCCGCGGTGTAGGCGTGCTCCACGGAGCGGATGCAGCCCTCGGCGGCGTCCACGTCGTGGTCCTCGTACTCGTTGGCCTGCGAGAACGCCTGGGTGGTGCGCACCCCGCCGGGAGCCGCGAGGAAGAAGTCGCGGGCGGCGTCGGACGCCTTGCCCGAGCGGATGTCCCACTCGTCCAGCCACTCGCCCATGGTCTGGGAGTGCACGGTGTGGACGTCCTCGTTGAGCAGCCCCCCGCGGCGCAGCTCGCCGAGGATCGCGGGGATGCCGCCGGCGCGGTGCACGTGCTCGATGTGGAACTTTGTGGAGTTCGGCGCCACCTTCGCCAAGCACGGCACGCGGCGGGAGAGGGCGTCGATGTCCGAGAGGGTGAAGTCCACCTCGGCCTCCTGCGCGGCGGCCAGGATGTGCAGCACGGTGTTGGTGGAGCCGCCCATGGCGATGTCCAGGGCCATGGCGTTCTCGAACGCGGCCTTCGTGGCGATGTTCCGCGGCAGCACGGACTCGTCGTCCTGCTCGTAGTACTTCTTGGCGGACTCCACCGCTCGGCGACCGGCCTCCAGGAACAGCCGCTTGCGGTTGACGTGGGTGGCCAGCGTGGTGCCGTTGCCGGGCAGGGAGAGCCCCAGCGCCTCGGTGAGGCAGTTCATGGAGTTGGCGGTGAACATCCCGGAGCACGAGCCGCACGTGGGGCACGCGTTCTCCTCGATCTGCGCGAGCTGCGCGTCCGTGACGGACTCGTCCACGGCCAGGGACATGGCATCCACCAGGTCCACGCGGTGCTCCACCACGCCCTCCACACCCTCGCCGGACTCCATGGGTCCGCCGGAGACGAACACCACGGGGATGTTCAGCCGCAGCGCCGCCATGAGCATGCCCGGGGTGATTTTGTCGCAGTTGGAGATGCACACCAGCGCGTCCGCGCAGTGGGCGTTGACCATGTACTCCACGGAGTCCGCGATGATGTCCCGCGAAGGCAGCGAGTACAGCATGCCGTCGTGGCCCATGGCGATGCCGTCGTCCACCGCGATGGTGTTGAACTCCTTGGCCACGCCCCCGGCCTCCTGGACCGCGGACGCCACCAGGTCACCCATGTTCTTGAGGTGCACGTGGCCGGGGACGAACTGCGTGAACGAGTTCGCAATCGCCACGATCGGCTTCCCGAAGTCCTCGCTCCCCATGCCCGTGGCCCGCCAGAGGGCGCGCGCTCCCGCCATGTTGCGGCCGGTGGTGGACGTTGCTGAACGCAGCTGCGGCACTGTGGTTCCTTCCCGAAAGACAGTGCCGGGGCGGGCCGTCGCTCTCCAACCCCGCCCCGGCACACGTGTTGCGTCCCAGCCTACGCGCGGCCCCGGGGCGGGTTTCACATCGCGGTCACGGATCTCACATCCCGGACTTTGGTTGCAGGCACCGCTCCTCCCGCCGACGACGCCGCACGGCCAGCTCCCCGCCCCGCCTCACCGTTCTCCGCCGTGCAACCGCCCCGCTGAGCGGGCTTGCTCCCCTGTGCCGCGATCCGCAGCGTCTGAGGTGCAGTTCTACCCGGAATTTCCGCGAAATCCGGGGCAGAACCGCACCTCAGGCGTTCCCGCCCCAGGGGCTGCGAAGGCGCCCCGCCCGCGGGAGCCTCCGAGCGGCGTCGTGCCCCGTGGTGCGGCGACCCCGGCGGCGGTTCCTAGACTGGGGCGCAGACCACCGAAACCCGAGAGCCCGCGGCGGACGCGGGATCAGGAGAGACATGGGCAAGCACAAGAGGACACCCCGCCCGCACGACGGCGCCGACTTCGCGGTGGACCTGGAGGACGCGCGGGATCCGCTGGTGATGACGCTGGACATCGGTTCCACCGCGACCCGCGGCTCCCTCTACGACGCCACCGGCACGCCCGTGCGCCACTACCGGGACAAGGTTCCGCACGAGTTCACCACCGCGTCCGACGGCACGTCCGTGATGGACCCGGACCAGGTGGTCGGGGAGATCACGGAGATCCTGGACCGCGTGTGCGACCGGCCGGAGCTCGCGGGGCGCGTGGGCGGCGTCGGGCTGGACTCCTTCGCATCCTCCCTGGTGGGCGTGGACGCCGACGGCGAGGCCGTGACCGAGTGCTTCACGTACGCGGACTCCCGGTGCGCGCCGCAGCTCGCGCGGCTGCGGGAGGAGCTGGACGAGCGCGAGGTGCAGCAGAAGATGGGCGCGCGGCTGCACACGAGCTACCTGGCGCCGCGCTTCCGGTGGCTGCGGGAGACCCGGCCGGAGGACTTCGAAGCCGCGGAGCGGTGGCTGAGCATTGGCGAGTACGTGTGGCTGCGGCTGCTCGGGACCACCGCCGCCGGCACTGCGACCGCAGCGTGGACGGGGCTGCTGAACCGGCGCTCGGGCAACTGGGACCAGCGCATGCTCCGGATTGCGGGGATCACCGAGGAGAAGCTGTCCCCGATCCTGGAACCCCACGAGCCCCTGCCGGACGTGGACCCCTCACGCGTGCAGCGGTGGCGAGGGCTCTCGGAGGCGCGGTGGTTCGCGCCGGTCGCGGACGGGCTGTGCGCGAACATCGGGGTGGGTGGCACGGACGAGAGCACCATCGTGGCGTCCGCGGCCACCTCCGGGGCCATGCGCGTGCTGCTGCACCACCGCCCGCAGGACATCCCGCCGGGACTGTGGTGCTACCGCATCGACTCCTCCCGGTGCCTGCTGGGCGGGGCGCTCAACGACGTGGGGCGCGCCGTGAGCTGGTTGCAGGACACCTTCGCCCTGGACACCGAGGTGCTGAACGGGATCGCCGCCGCTCCCGTGAGCTCCGAGACCCCCGGCGTGCTGCCGTTCCTCACGGGTGAGCGCTCCACGGGGTGGGCGGGCAGCGCGCGAGCGGTGTTCTCAGATGTCTCCGCCACCACGGACGCACCCGCCATGGCCCGCGGGATGCTCGAGGGAATCGCAGGGTCCTACCGCCGGGTCTCCGACGAGCTGGAGAGCGCTTCCACGGGCGTGGAACGGATCGTGGCCGCCGGGCGGGTCACCCAGGAGCTGCCCTCGTGGCTGCAGATCCTGGGCGACTACCTGGGCACTCCCGTGATCCACCAGACAATAAAGCGCTCCACGTGCCGGGGCAACGCCCTGCTGATGCTGGAGTCGCTGGCGCCAAACGTGGAGCGGTCCTCGCCGGAGCCCGCGGCCACGTACTACCCGCGTGAGGCGGCGCAGGAGCACTACCGCCTGGTCCACGAACGGTTCGAGCGCCTCTACGGGGCCACGGTGGCGGGGGGCTGAGAGCGGCACGACGACGCCGGCCCCCGCCTTTCCAGCAATCAGCGGCTCCCGTGCCCCCATCCTTGCGGGACGGCACCCAGCAGCGGGATGCGCTGCCCGTCGAGCGCCGGGAGGTCCGCCAGGTACTCACGGTTGGAGGTGTGCAGGCGGTCGGGTTCGTGGGGCCAGCTGCCCAGCACCACACCGGCCACCCGCACCCCACGGTGCAGCAGGGCCTCCAGGCTCAGCAGGGTGTGGTTGAGGGTGCCAAGGTCCGGGCGGGCCACCAGGACGGTCTGCGCACCGAGCGCCTCCTCCTGCTGCAACGCTGCCGCCAGATCGGCAATCGTGCGCCGGTCTCCATCCAGCTCCACGAGAACGCCGCCGCTGCCCTCCACCAGCACGAGGTCGTGGGATTCTTGTAGTTCCAGGATTTTCGCCACGTGGGCCGTGATCGGCAGCAGCTCCACCCCGTCGATGGCCGCGGCGGGAGGGGGCGCCATGGGTTCGGTCAGCCGCTGCCCCTCCGCAATGGTGAGCGCCTCTGACGGGACGCCGGCGGCGCGGGCCAGCCGGGCGACGTCGTGCACGTCCCCCGGGTCGTCACCGCGCATGCCGGTTTGCTGAGGCTTGTAGACGGCGATCCGGCGGCGCCCCGCGTACCAGCCGGCCACCGCGAGAGCAGCCGTGGCGTAGGTCTTGCCCACGTCGGTGTCCGTTCCCGTCACCACCACGGTGCGCGGGAGCGACAAAAAGATGCCGTTCAAAGGATTTTTCATGGTGTCTCCTGCCCGTTGCTGATGTGGTGGCGAAGGACCGTAGCGAGGACCGCCCACGCCCTGCGTGCCGCGCCCGGGGACGTGCTCCCCCTGGGCCACCGCTGGAACAGAGCGCGTGGACTCGTAGCCCGGGACCGCTCACGGGGTGACCGGGTCACCCCCGGACACGTCCGCCAGCACCTCCCGGACGTGATCCAGCGCTCCCGACAATTCCTGTAATTCCATGTTTCCTGGCGCCGTGATGCGCAGGCGGCTGATGCCGTCCGGCACCGAGGGCGGACGGAAACAGCCCACCGCGACACCCCGGGCCCCCAGCTGCTCCGCGGCCCGAACCGCAGACTCCGGAGTGACCATGGGCACGGACTGCACCGCCGCCCTGGCGTGCGGGATGTTCAGCGCGGACGCCACGAATCGCGCCCGCTCGTGCAACCGGGCCGCCAGCTCGGGGGCTTCCCCGATGATCCGCGCGGCCTCAGTCGCGGCCGCCGCGGACGTCGGTGCCAGGGCCGTGTCGAAGATGAACGGGCGAGCCGTGTTGACCAGGTGCTCCCGCAGGGCGGGTGAGCCGAGCACCGCCCCGCCCTGCGCGCCCAGCGCCTTGGACAGCGTGAGCGTCAGCGCCACGTGCGGGGATCCCGCAAGCCCGAGCTCGTGCACGAGCCCCCGCCCTCCGCCGGCCACGCCGATGCCGTGCGCCTCGTCCACGAGCAGGAGCGCATTCTGCCGCTTGCACGTCTCCGCGAGCTCCCTGAGCGGTGCATGATCACCCCACACCGAGTAGACCGATTCCACGACCACGATCGCGCGTGTCTCAGAGCGCTCGGCCAGCAGTTCCGCCACGTGCGCGACGTCCGAGTGCCGCGCGATCCGCACCGGCGAGCGGGACAGCCGGGCCCCGTCAACCAGCGATGCGTGCGCGTGGGTGTCCGAGACGATGAGCGTGTCCGCGTCTCCCAGCGCAGTGAGCACGCCGGTGTTGGCGGCGTACCCGCTCGAGAACGCCAGCGCCGCGGGCTGGCCGGTGAGCGCGCACAGCTCCCGTTCCAGCCACTCGTGGATCCCCAGCGTGCCCGTGACCAGGCGCGAGGCGCGTGATCCGGTGCCGAACTCCTCCAGCGCCGCACGGGCCGCGGCCACGACGCGCGGGTCCCGGGAGAGCCCCAGGTAGTCGTTCGACGCCAGATCCACGCAACCGCCGGGGAGGCACCGCAGCCGACGCCGCAGTCCCGCCTTCTCCCGCTGCTCGCGTCGGTCGCAGAGCCAGTCGTCGAGCGGTCCTGCGGCATCCACTGTGCGTGCGGAAGCAGCAGCAGTCATGACCCGGCCTGCAGTTCCACGTGCTGGGCGGCTCGGAGCAGGGCGTAGGAGATCGTGCGGACCTCCTCGTCCGTGCACACGTACGGCGGCATGGTGTAGAGCAGCGTGCCGAAGGGGCGGAACCACACCCCCTGCTCCAGCGCCGTGCGGGTGAGGGCCGCCGGATCGGGTGCTTCGTGGAACTCCACGACCCCCACCCCGCCGATCACCCGCACGTCCTTGACCACCGACAGCTCAGCCGCCACAGGAAGGATCTCGCTGAAGGCCGCGGACAGGCGTGCCACGTCCTCCGACCATGTCTCGCGGAGCATACGAACTGACTGCAAGGCCACGGCGCACGCGAGCGGGTTGCCCATGAACGTGGGCCCGTGCATGAGCGCGCGCTGCTCGGACGCGGTGATCACCTCCCCCACGACTGCGGAGACGAGCACCGCCGCCAGGGTCATGTACCCGCCCGTCAGGGCCTTGCCCACACACATCACGTCCGGGACCACATCCGCCCACTCGCTCGCGAACCACTTGCCGGTGCGCCCGAAGCCGGTGGCAATCTCGTCCACGATGAACACCAGGTCCAGCTCGTCCGCCAGGTCCCGCAGCGCCCGCAGGCACGTGGGGTGGTAGGTGCGCATTCCGCCCGCGCCCTGCAGCACGGGCTCCACGATGATCCCCGCGAGCTCACCCCGGTGCTTCCGCGCGGTGGCCCGAACGTCCTCGATCCACTGCGTCACGCTGCCCTCGTCCGCGTGCCACACGGTGCCGTCGGGCGTGGTGGCCGCCGGCGGGGGCGCCACGAACAGCTGTTCCGCCACCAGCCCCGAGAACTCGGCATGCATCCCGCCCTCGGGGTCGCACACGCTCATGGCCCCGGTGGTGTCCCCGTGGTAGCCGCCGCGGACCGTGAGGATGCGGCGGCGCTCCGGGCGCCCGCGGGCCGCCTGGTACTGCACGGCCAGCTTGAGGGCCACCTCCACGCTCACCGATCCGGAGTCCGCGAAGAACACGTGCTGCAGCTCGGGCGGGGTCACCTCCACCAGCAGCTCGGCGAGCTCCACGGCGGGCCGGTGCGTGAGGCCGCCGAACATCACGTGGGAGAACTCGGTGACCTGGTCCACGACCGCGCGGTCCAGCTCCGGATTCCGGTATCCGTGCACCGCGCACCACCACGAGGCCATGCCGTCGATCGCCTCGATGCGCTCACCCTCGGGGCTCACGAGCGTGAGGGTCACGCCCTCCGCCGCCTCCACGGTGTACGGGGCGGGGCCGTCCAGCGCGGCGTACGGGTGCCACAGCAGCCCGCGGTCCCGCGCGGCAAGACTTTCCCCGGGAGGCATATCTCCCACGGGGCCGGGCTCAGGCATTCGGCGCCACCGACGTGCCCGCACCACGACGCCGCACGGTCGGGCTCAGCTCCACCCGCACCCTGGTGTCGTCCTCGTCCCGCTCCGGGCCGTCCCCCGAGCCCAGCAGCGCCGCCAGAGCCGGAGACATCCCGGTGCCGGTCGGCGCGGACGACGCCGCGGTGTCGCGGGCCCGCGCCCGGTCGCCAGTGTTTCGGGAACCGGCCTCGCGGGAGCTGTCGACCGCCTCGACCGGCCCGCCCCGGGACACGTCAGCGGGGACACTCGCACCCTCGGGCTCAGAACCGTCACCGGACGCGGCCCCGGAACCAGCGGCCGATCCGCACACGGACCCGCACGGCGTCGTCGTCCGCTCCCCCGAGCCCTGCTCCGCACCGCTCCCCTGGGCCGCCGCCGGGCCGACGTGACGGTCCCGGGACGGATCCGGACCGGCCCCGAGGACGGTGAACCCGGCGTCGGCGATCATGGCCAGGTCCGCCTCGGCCGCCTGGCCCTCGGACGTGAGGTAGTCGCCCAGGAACAGCGAGTTGACCACGTGCAGGGCAAGGGGCTGCAGCGAGCGCAGGTGCATCTCACGCCCGCCGGCCATCCGGATCTCCTTGTCCGGGCACACGAAGCGCACCGCGGCGAGGATCTTGAGGCACTTCTGCGGGCTGAGCTGCCACGTGCCGGCCAGGGGCGTGCCCTCGAACGGCATGAGGAAGTTGACGGGCACGGAGTCCGAGCCCAGGTCCCGCAGCGCGAACACCGCCTCGACGAGCTGCTCGTCCGTCTCGCGCATGCCCACGATCAGCCCCGAGCACGGGGACAGGCCCGCGTCCTTGGCGCGCTCCACGGTGTCCACGCGGTCCTGGTAGGTGTGGGTGGAGCAGATGGACTCGTAGTGGGACTCGGCGGTGTTGAGGTTGTGGTTGTAGGCGTCCACGCCCGCGCCGCTGAGGGACTCCGCCTGGCCGTCCTTGAGCAGGCCCAGGCACGCGCAGACCTCCACGTCCGGGTGCTGCTCCTTGAGCGCCTCCACCGTGCGGGTCACCGTGCCCACCTCGCGGTTGGAGGGCCCGCGACCGCTGGCCACAAGGCACACGCGGCTGGCCCCGCCCTTGATGCCGTACTCGGCCTGCTCCACGGCCTGCTCGGGACTCAGCCACGAGTACTTGAGGATGTCCGTCCCGGCATTCAAGCGCTGGGAGCAGTAGCCGCAGTCCTCCGCGCACAGCCCGGACTTCAGGTTGACCAGGTAGTTCACCTTCACGGTCATGCCGAAGTGCTCGCGGCGCAGGCGTGCGGCGGCCGCCACGAGATCCAGCATGCCGGGATCGTCGGTGCGCAGCAGGTCGAGGGCTTCGTCCGGGGTCACGGGGGTGCCGGCGAGAACGCGCTCGGCCAGCTCTGCGGGGTTCTTGAACATTGTTCAATTATTGAACGGTGTTCAGGAAAGTCAATTCGTGACGGGAGCACGCACGCCCACCAGGACTCGCCCCGGCGACGACGCCCCTTTCGGACGGTCTGGCCTCGCAGAACGCACCATCGCGAGCAGACCGGGCGTCCGAGCCTCCCCTGGGCCGGCAGGGCCCCGAACGACGGCGCCCTCACAGCACACAGCCCACCGACCCCTACTCGGTAGAGTTTCTGCGGAGCCCGCACCCGGGCACGAGAGCAGGGAGGCACGCCGTGGCACTGGACCGCAGCCAGGTGGTGGATGCCGCGTGGCACATCCTGCAGACCTACGGTCTCGGCGACCTCTCCATGCGCCGCCTGGCCAGGGAGCTGGGCGTCCAGCCCGGGGCGCTCTACTGGCACGTGGCCAACAAGCAGGAGCTCCTCGCGGTCCTCGCGCAGCGCATGGTCGCCCCGCTCGAGACCCCCTCGGTCCGCCCCGCGCACACCGCGGACGACGACGCCGCCGCGCGCCTTCTCATCGCCCGGTTCCGTTCCGCGGTGCTCGCCGTGCGGGACGGCGCGGACGTGGTGAGTGTGGCGCACGCCCTGGATCCATTGGGGATGCAGCCCGTTCCGCTGCTCATCACGGCGCTGACGGACCGGGGCATGACCCCGGAGGACGCCGAGACGCTGGCCCTCACGCTCACCCGCTTCACCCTGGGATCCGTGACCGCCCAGCAGACCCGCGAGTCGATGGACCTGCCCACCGCCACCATGGACGCCGAGTTCGAGGCGGGCGTGCGCGCGATCCTGGCGTAGCGGCGGCGTCGTGGGCCGTGCGAGGCGTGGCCCGGCAAGCAGGACGCTGTGAGGTGGAGTAAATGCAGCATCGCGGCCGCGAATCTGCATCTGCTCCGTTATTGCAGGCGTTGAGAGGCGGACGTCCGCATGGTCCTGGTGCAGCGGCGGCGCCCCGCTGTCGTGCGCGAGCAGGACGGGGAAGAATGCCCGCATGACGACGACCTCTTTCACTCTGCGAGTGCCTTCGCCCGAGGACGCCCCGAGGATTGCTGAGGTCCACGTGCAGTCCTGGCGGGAGACCTACACGGGACTCGTGCCGGAGCACTTCTTCGGGGACGCCGCCCGGCAGGCGCGCCGGAAGATGTGGTCCCGGATGCTTGCTGACCCCGCCGTCCGTGACCGGCTGCGTGTGGCCGAGGTAGGCGGGACGATCGTGGGGTTCGCGGGTGCGGGCCGCCCCGAGGAGGAGGACCCTGCACGGGAGCTGGCCCTGCGCATGCTCTACGTGCTGCGGGACCACCACGGCAGCGGGGCGGGGCAGGCACTGCTCGACGCCGTTCTTGGCGAGGAGCCCGCGCAGCTGTGGGTGGCCGAGGCCAATCCCCGCGCAATCCGCTTCTACGAGCGCAACGGCTTCCGCGCGGATGGAGCCTCTTTGACCGAGCCCACTCTGGAGGACCTCCGCGAGATCCGCATGGTGCGCTGAGGCGCGAACCCCCGCAAGGTTGGAACAGCACCGCGCCCCCGCGACCATGTCTCGGCCGCCGGGCTCAGAACCGGGAAGAGGACCGGGACCACCGTCTGAGGCCATAGACGTACCACTCCAGCCCGCCGACCTCGCCAGCCGGGCCAGCACCACCAACCGCCCACCCCCGGACCGTGCGTCGTCCTGCCGGACATGACATGTGCCTGCACGCTGCCGCGATGGCCCGACGACAGGCACGGCCACCCATCAGACGATCTGACTAAAATCAACCACGGAGAGATATACACGGTCTCTAACGGGTCATCGCAGCCATGGGAGGACATTAATTGTTTCTATTCACCAAAGCCTCTAGCTTAGTCTTCGGCCTCCTGGTCGTAGTGGCCACCAACAGTATCCCCGAACGAGATCCTCAAAACTCCCTGGTCTCCACGTGAAAACAACCTAACATCCGCTAGGCGGCACCATGTTCGGGCACTCTGACGACAGGTTCGATATAGGTAGTGGCGGCAGGCGGGTATAGTCCCGTCACGGACTGTACCCTGCCTGCCCGACAGCAAAACCAGTCGCCCTTTCAAATTTTCTGCGGCGAGCTTCGCAACCCTACCCGCAGTCGAAAGCGAGCCGCCCGCACGCCTAAAATAACTACCCTCGTAGCTTACCCAACAATACGGGCCCCGCATAAACACATAGGGGTACTATTCTCGTTGACATAATTCGCATCTCAAAATAAAATGCAGGTATTTTCACCCCGCTATGGTACAGGCTGAAATTAGGTACCTACACCTCCTTATTTTCGACTAAAACGAGCGACTAGCTCGAGAATTTCAGTACCTTTAAGTTGGTGGGTGGAATTACCCTGCCTTATATAAAAATTTCCATCCCAAGATACAGGAAGGGACATCGATTTTGGACGGAGGGCCCAAATGGCGTAACCCATGTAGTCAAATACGGAAAGCGTGCTTGCAAGCTGAGATGCAAAAGCCCCATCTAATTTAGATTTTTTGATTCGTTGAACTAGCCACTGCATATGTTGGTCCCTGTTCCGCCCAAGAGCCGCTAGTTCATGCTCAGTACCCGTGACAATAAACTCACCCACTTCAAGCGGGTTGATCTTGTAGAGGCTAACTATTCTCTTTGCATGCTGAGGACGGTCCGCAACTCCAAAAAATATAAAGCCCTCTGCATCAGTGGAATGGTTTGCCATGGCCGATGCCGTACGGAGAACTGCCTCAAAAGCGTCCTCATCAAATATCTTGGATTCATCTAGACGTGTAAAACCCTGCTTTAACTCAAACAAAGAATGCTCGGTGAGCGCCATCTGCATTTGAATTTCGAACTCTGTTGCACTCTGCCGCGTACGCTGAGCGATCGGATCGTTGCTTTGTGCAAAGTACTGTTGAAGTACTGCCTTGATAGAATCGAACAATGGGCGCTTTCTGTTTGCCCCCCAATTACCTCCGCCAGCCGGCACAGTGAGATCCCTGTCCCAGAACCCCTCTAACTCTCTAGTCAATCCCGGCAGGTCAGATAATTCATTTCCTTGAACAAGGAGTTCATGGAGGGAAACAAAAACTGCATGGAAATAACGAGGGATTCCCCGAGGATTCCTTTGGGTTATTACCCAAGACGCCCACGGTTCTCCCGATTCAATAATAGTGTTTTTTATTATATCGAGAGTTAAAGTAAAGCTCTTCTCAATATTTTTTGTCCCAAGAGAATTTATGCGCTGAGCAACCGCACCTTCGGAGGTTGATGCGTTACCATCTCGTCCATATGCAGAGTTTCGGTAGGCACTTCCACTAACAGCCAGTGGATCGAGAATAATATCAAGAAGAATATCAAGAACCAGTTCTTCGTCTCGGGACTCGCGAACTGCATCTTTGTCGAGGATTCCGTTTTTTACCCAGAAGACATCTTCGCTTGGGATCCCGTAGGGCAGGTCTCTGTTTGTAATACTAATTTTAGGCATCTCCGCGAGGGGTAACATTTCAGAAAGCGTAGCATCTCCCCGAATGCTAGCGCTGATTCGTCTCACGAGGCCCGCCAGCTCGGACGTAACGCCCGCCTGACGAATTTCCTGCAAGCTTAATTTGCGCCCCGATGAGTTGATACGCCTAAAGACTTCGTCTACGGAGTCTTCTGTAGCAGAGCGATAGGTGGAAACCGGGAGTTGATAATTAACGATATCTACGCAAGTTTTTCTATCGAGGAGCGGCTCACGCTGGATGAAATCTCCCTCGTCGCGTCTCAACTTCGTGTCAGCCAGGGTGTCGAGATCAAAATATTTCCCGTTATAAGGGAATTCATTTTCGATAAACGAAAATATTGAGTTTAGGCGTTGTAGACCATCTATAATTTCGAGCTGGGGCAAGTTTTTGATCGAATTTTCTGCAAGCAAAACCAGCGGAATAGGTAAGTTACTGCGAATTGAGTCAATAAGCGCCTGTTTTTCTTCGACACCCCATACCAGTTTGCGCTGGTACCTCCGGTTTACAACAAAGTTGTTCTGCGCGTATTGCGTATAGAGATTTTGTAAACTTTGACCTAGAACGGTCAGTTCAGTTGCGTTTGACGGCGCCACGTCGTCACCTCTTCAGATTTGCAGTTGATTTCATATTATTTGAAATGGTCAGTTTTTAATCATGAAATTCAGCCCATTCCAGTATTTTCCAATGTTAATAATTATCTTACTGGTATCCGGTTTCGCAATTTTTCTAGCGAAATAAAATGCAAATAGTTTTTTGGAAAGCACCTTCACCCATCGGTCGGGGCAATAGCTGGGCCCATCGGTTCTACGAACTTATAGGGGCTGCCGCTTCGAAACCGCGCTACGGGAGCGTGTCGCGTTGGGAATTTTTAGAACGCTAGACGAGTGCGCTAATCCCCCGAACCCACCACCAGCATGGTGGCCCCGAAGACCAGACCGGAGACGATGAGCACCACGGTGGTGTAGCTCAGGATGTCGCGGATCTTCAGCCCGGCGATCGCGAGCAGGGGCAGGGCCCAGAACGGCTGGATCATGTTGGTCCACTGGTCGCCGTACGCCACGGACATGATGATCACGGACGGGTCCACGCCCAGGCGGGCGGCGGCGTCGAGCAGGATGGGTGCCTGGATGGCCACCTGACCGCCGCCGGACGGGACGAAGAAGTTGACCAGGCCCGCGGAGAGAAAAGCCAGCAGGCCCAAGGTCTCCGGGGTGGCGACCGCCACGATGGAGTCGGAGAGCACCTGGATCAGCCCCGTGGCGGTCATGATGCCCATGATCCCGGCGTACAGCGGGAACTGCAGCAGGATGTCGCCCACGTTCGCGGCGGCGTTCTTCACCAGGGCCATGACCTCGAACGCGTTGCGGGACAGCAGGAAGATCAGGGCCAGGAACATCCAGTTCACGATGTCCAGGGTGACGCTGCCGCCGCCCGTGAAGTGGATGATCAGATAGGCCACGAGGGCGAGACCCACCAGCAGGGTGGGGATCCGGGAGGCGTCCAGGCGGTCGGCGGGGGCCTCGATGGCGGGCTCGGGGATCTGCTGCTCGGACTGCGCGAGCGCCTCCGCGGTGATGCTGTGGGACTCCGGGACGGCACGCGGGGCCACGAGCCACAGGGCCAGCGCCACGAGGACCACGGTGACCACCGCGGCGGTCATGTTCCACCAGGAGAACGTGGTCTCGGAGACGGGGATGACGTGACCCACCTGCTTCTCGATGAAGGAGCCGGGGGTGGCCGCGGTGAGCGGACCCGAGCCCGAGTACCCCATGTGCCACACGACCATGCCGGAGAAGCCGGCGGCCACGAGCATCGGGAAGCTCACGGGGGTGCCGCGCCGGGAGAACTCGGCGGCCACCTCGCGCGCAAGCAGCCCGCCCACCACCAGGCCGAAGCCCCACGTGATGAGGCACGCCACCGCGGCCACCACGAACACGAACACGTAAGCGGCCAGCGCGGTCTGCGGCATGGCCGCGAGCCGCCCGAGCAGCGCC
Organism: Kocuria sp. APC 4018; assembly: GCF_030407675.1. Lineage (NCBI taxonomy): Bacteria > Bacillati > Actinomycetota > Actinomycetes > Micrococcales > Micrococcaceae > Kocuria > Kocuria sp. APC 4018. The sequence goes on from NZ_JASDCY010000001.1 coordinate 51,554, forward strand.
CGCACGGGCCGGGTGCTCGCCAGGGCGTGGCCCAGCAGAAGCACCAGGGCCATCTGGGTCATGAACGCGAGCAGTCCGGAGAGCCCGGCACCCCACCCCTCGATCACGGTCACGGGGCTCGCGTCCGTGAGGAGCAGCGCCATGACGCCGACCACCGCGGTCAGCAAAATCGCGAAGATCAGCGCGGAGGGAATGAACCGCTCCACCACGTAGTTGACGGGGCGCATGGCGCGGGCCAGGACCGGTTCAGAGGAGGCCGCTCGGGCCGGGGAGTGCTGCGGGGAGCTCATGGGGGTTCCTCAGGGGTGGCTCGGATCAGGTACCGCCCCGATCCTAGAGACAGTGACATGCGTTACATGCTGTGCGCGCAGTGTGACGGCCCCGCGCATCTCCCCGCCTCGTGCGCATCCGCAGTCCCGCCCGTCCCCCGCCTCGTGCCACGTGCCCACGACGACGCGGCGCAGGCCCACGAGGCCCCGCTCCCGGCCTGTCCGCTCACGCCCGGTCGCGCGCCGTGACCTCCGGGTGCCGGGCGCCGGGCTCTCGCGGCGCCGTGGCCCGGTGGTGGCCGAGGAACAGCAGCACGATGAGGGCCACGTCCACCACGTCCCCGCCGTAGTACATGAGCTGCGCTCCGACCTCCGCGTCCGCGGGCGCCACCCCCGCGGGCGGATGGGCGAACAGCCACTTGGCCAGGATGGAGTGGGCTGCGATGAACAGCACCAGGACGGCCGCACGCACCCGGAAGGACGAGCGGTGCGGATCCGGGTCCGGCCCAGCGATCGAGGCGGTGAACACGTACCCGGCCAGGAAGATGTGCGTGTGCACCACCGCGTGGCCGAGCGCCGAGGCGTGCATCCAGTGGAACAGCCCGGTGGTGTAGAGCAGCCACAGCCCGCCCACGTTGAGCACGGCGGCCACCGCGGGGTGCATCACGAACCTGATCCACGGGAACCGCAGCACCCGCGTGACCCTCCGGGCCCCGGCCGTGGGCAGCCCGCGCAGCAGCACCCGCACCGGGGCGCCCAGCACCAGGAGCAGCGGCCCGATCATCCCCACCAGCAGGTGCCCCACCATGTGCATCGTGAAGCTTGCGTGACCGGCCTGGGCCACGGGCCCCACCAGCCCGGCACCCACGCACGCCAGTCCCGCGAGGAAGCTGACCGGGCGCCAGGTGGCCACGCCGCGTCGCCCGCGCCCGGCCCACAGGCACCAGCAGTACGCCACTGCGGCGAGCAGCACGAGCGCGAGGACCAACCACTCGAAGAGCGGCCACGGGGCGGCCACCGCGGCGTCCGCGTGCCCAGCGGCACCACCACCGTGCTGCCCGTGGCCCCCGTGCCCCTGCTCCCCCGCGCCCACCGCAGCCGCGAGAAGCCCCGGGGGCGCGGAGAGCGTCAGGAACCCGGGGAGGATCAGAGTCCCCGAGCCCATTACGCCGCCCGGTACGCCCGGGCGCCGCGCCGCATCACCAGGTACCCCACGAGCATGAGAACCACGGCCGTGCCGTTCCACACCAGGTCGTACGGCAGCAGGTCCACGCCGTAGCGGATCTGGTGGATGCCCAGCAGCTTGTGGTCCACGATCCCGTCGAAGAGCTGGAAGGAGCCGACGCCCAGGATCACCGCACCCACCCAGTGGGGCCAGTGCACCCCGCCACTGCGGCGCACGTCGGCCAGCATGAACAGACCCCACACCGTGATGAACCATGCGAAAGCATGGAAGAAGCCGTCGGTCACGAGAGCGACCTCGTGCGTGGAGAGGTCGTAGAAGTGGTGCCACTGCAGGCCCAGGTGGAAGATGAACAGGTCGATCATGGCCGCCGCGATCCCGCAGCCGAACAGGAACCCGGACAGCGCCGCCCGCTTCCGGGTGCGGGTGACGTCCGGGCCCGACTCCGCCCGGTCGGCCGTCTTCTCGCTCCTCACCGATCCTGCGGACGGGGCAGCGGGTGTGGATTCCGGATGTGCCATGTTCCCTCCCGGGTCGCGCGGTGGCCCGAGGTCGGACGCGAAGCGCGCGCCCCGATCGGGAACCGCACCGCCGCCCACCCTCGGACCGCTTGCCGTCATCAGCCTACTGACGTGTGTGCTCCGTGGCACGGGTCTCACACCCGCAACGGCCAACATGACGTGCCCGCCAGGACCTGCGGGGCCACCACCCCGCCCGGACCCGACCCTCCGCCCACGCCCCGGGCCACGAGAACGGGGTGCCCCGCTCTGGTGAGCGGGACACCCCGTAGGTCACGCGGCGCCGCTCAGCGGCACCGCCCGTCTCAGCGGCTCAGCAGCAGGGCCTCGCCCTGACCGCCGCCACCGCACAGCGAGACCGCAGCCTTGCCGGAGCCGCGGCGCGCGAGCTCCATGGCCGCGTGCAGCGCCAGGCGGGCACCGGACGCACCGATGGGGTGGCCCAGGGCGATCGCGCCGCCGTGGATGTTGACCTTGTCCATGTCCACGCCGAGGTCCCGGACGGACTGCACGGAGACCGCGGCGAACGCCTCGTTGATCTCGATGAAGTCCAGATCGGCCGCGCTCCACTCCGAGCGGGACAGGGCGTGCTCGATCGCGCGCGAGGGCTGCGAGTGCAGGGACGTGTCCGGCCCGGCCACCTGCCCCGGCTTGCCCACCACGGCGAGCCAGTCCAGGCCGTGCTCCTCCGCGTAGCCGCGCGTGGTCAGCACGAGGGCGGCGGCGCCGTCGGAGATCGGGGAGGAGTTGCCCGCGGTGATGGTGCCGTCCTTGGTGAAGGCGGCCCGGAGCTTGCCCAGCCCCTCGGCGGTGGAGTCCGGGCGCACGCCCTGGTCCTCGGAGACCGTCACGGGATCGCCCTTGCGCTGCGGGATCTCGATCGGCGCGATCTCGTCCGCGAAGACGCCGCTCTGCTGCGCCTTGCCGGCCAGCTGGTGGCTGCGCGCGGCCACCCGGTCCTGCTCCTCACGCGTGATGGAGCGCTCGGAGTTGCCGGTCTCGGTCAGCTCTCCCATGGGGACCTGCAGCTCCACGTCCACGAGGCCGTCGTGGGCCAGTGAGTCGGCGAGGGTCATGTCCCCGTAGGACGTCCCCTTGCGAGCCCCCAGCGCCAGGTGCGGGGCGTTGGTCATGGACTCCATGCCGCCGGCGACGACGACGTCCGCCTCGCCCGCGCGGATCATCCGCGCGGCCTCGGTCACGGCCACCAGCCCGGACAGGCACACCTTGTTCAGGCTCATGGCGGGCACGGTCATGGGAAGCCCCGCGGCCACGGCGGCCTGCTTGGCGGGGTTCTGCCCGCCGCCGGCCTGCACCACGTTGCCCATGTAGACGTAGTCCACGTCCTCCGGGGCCACACCCGCGCGCTGGAGGGCGTGCTTGATGGCGTGCGCCCCCAGGTCCACGGCGCTCTGGGACGCGAGGGCCCCCAGCAGCTTGCCCTGCGGGGTGCGCGCCCCGTTGACGATCACGATGTCATTGGCGTTCTCTGTCACTGTTCCTCCTGAACGGGTACGGAATCGGGGGTCACGTCCACCAGATCCACCCGGTAGTTCGCTTCGGTCTTCTCGGCCACCTCGGCCTCGGTCACGCCGGGGGCCAGGGTGCGCAGCACCAGTCCGGCCTCCTCGACGTCGAACACGCACAGGTCCGTGATGATGCGGTCCACCACGCCCACCCCGGTGAGCGGGAGGTCGCACTCGCGCTTGAGCTTCGCGGAGCCGTCCTTGGCCACGTGCTCGGTGAGCACCAGCACGCGAGGGGTTCCGGCCACGAGGTCCATGGCGCCGCCCATGCCCTTGACCATCTTGCCCGGGATCATCCAGTTGGCCAGGTCCCCGGTCTCGGAGACCTGCATGGCGCCCAGGATGGCCATCTTCACGTGCCCGCCGCGGATCATCCCGAAGGACGTGGCGGAGTCGAAGATCGCCGCCCCCGGCTGCAGCGTGATGGTCTGCTTCCCGGCGTTGATGAGGTCCGGGTCCTCGTCCCCCTCGTACGGGAACGGGCCCATGCCCAGCACGCCGTTCTCGGACTGCAGCACCACGCTCACGCCCGGCGGCAGGTTGTTGGCCACGAGCGTGGGGATGCCGATCCCCAGGTTCACGTAGTCGCCGTCCGCCAGTTCCGACGCCGCGATGGCCGCCATCTCGTCGCGTGTCCAGCTCATGCCGCTCCTCCCTCGACGCCGCCCGCGCCCTGCGCGTCTGGCCGAGGCCGGGTGGTGCGCTGCTCGATCTCCTTGGGCGCTCCCGAGTACTGCACCACGTGCTGCACGTACACCCCCGGGGTCACGATGTGGTCCGGGTCCAGCTCGCCGGGGGCCATGATCTCCTCGACCTCCGCGAAGGTGACCCTCCCGGACGCCGCGCACACCGGGTTGAAGTTGCGGGACGTGCGCCGGTAGACCAGGTTTCCGTCCGTGTCTCCGCGCCACGCGTGCACCAGGGCCACGTCCGCCACGATCCCGCGCTCCTGCACGTACGTGCGGCCGTCGAACTCGGCGGTGGGTTTGCCCTCCGCCACGGGTGTGCCCACACCGGTGGCGGTGTAGAACGCGGGGATTCCCGCGCCGCCGGCCCGCAGCCGCTCCGCGAGGGTGCCCTGGGGGTTGAACTCCACCTCCAGCTCACCCTCCAGGAACTGGCGCGCGAACTCCTTGTTCTCCCCCACGTAGGAGGCCAGCACCTTGGAGACCTGGCGGTTCTCGAGCAGCAGCCCCAGACCCTTGCCGTCCACGCCCATGTTGTTGGAGACCACCGTGAGGTCCTTGACCCCGCTCTCCCGCACCGCCTCGATGAGATCCCGCGGGACACCGGAGAGCCCGAAACCGCCCACCGCGAGCGTCATGCCGTCCCGCAGGGTCTCGGCCAGCAGCTCCGCCGCGCTGTCTCTGAGTTTGGACATGGCCACCCTTTCGCATTGTGTGCACGTGTGATCCGCATCTCAGCGTAGACGGTCCGCGTCCCGGCCGCCGAACGCGTGGCGCGGCAGGCGCGCGGGCGGCGTCGTCGGCTCAGGAGGCCATCCAGCCGCCGTCCATGGCGTAGGAGGAGCCCGTGACCATACCCGCGGACGGCCCGGCCAGGAAGGCGATCAGCTCGCCCACCTCCTCGGGCTCCACGAGGCGCTTGATCGCGGACTCGGTGAGCATGATCTTCTCGACCACCTGCTCCTCCGGGATGCCGTGCGTGGCCGCCTGGTCCGTGATCTGCTTGTCCACCAGCGGGGTGCGCACGTAGCTGGGGTTCACGCAGTTGCTCGTGACACCGTGCGGCGCACCCTCCAGGGCCACGGCCTTGGAGAGCCCCTCGAGTCCGTGCTTGGCCGCCACGTACGCGGACTTGAACGCGGACGCCCGCAGCCCGTGCACCGAGGACACGTTGACGATCCGACCCCACCCCTGCTCGTACATGTGGGGGACGGCGGCGCGGATCAGCAGGAACGGGGACTCCAGCATGAGGGTGAGGATCCGGTGCAGGTCCGCGGGGTCGAAGTCCTGGACGGGCGAGACCTTCTGGATGCCCGCGTTGTTGACCAGCACGTCCACGTCCAGGCGCAGCTCCGCGAGCGCGGCGGTGTCCGTGAGGTCCACGGCCCACGCCTCACCGCCCACCTCGTCCACGAGGCGCTGGGCGGCGTCGTGGTCGATGTCCGCGACCACCACGTGGGCGCCGCGCGCGGCGAGCGCCCGGACCGCGGCGGCTCCGATGCCGCTGGCACCGCCGGTCACGAGCGCCTTCTTGCCATGGAGAGTGGTCTCGGTCATGTCGGGTGTCCTCACTCGCGGTGGTCTTTGCTCCAGGGTACGCAGGCCCGCCCCCGCCCGGAACGGTGCGGTCCGCGCGGCCGACCATGTCAGGACCGGGCGAGGGGTCGAGACGCCGAGCCCCTTGCACTCGACGTAACATATACGATTTGATACACGAAGCGGGTGACGCGGTTCACACCCAGCTCTACACTCACTTCACGACCATTTGGTCGGTTAATGCGTGACCCATCCGCCACTGGCACCCCACGGACTCCGGTCCGACGATCCTGGAGACCCCACATGGCAACCACAGCAGCGCCCGCTCAGGGCCGCACCATGTCACGAGAAGAGCGCAAGGTCCTTGCGGGAACCCTCGTGGGCACCACCATCGAGTGGTACGACTTCTTCATCTACGCGCAGGCGGCCGCCTTCATCCTGGCCGCCCACTTCTTCAACCCCCTGGGTGCGGAGAACGCGCAGCTCGCGCAGGTGGTCTCCTGGGCGTCCCTGGGCATCAGCTTCCTGTTCCGCCCGCTCGGGGCCATCGTGGCCGGGCACATCGGCGACCGGTTCGGCCGCAAGGTGACCCTGGTGATGACCCTGTTCGGCATGGGTGCGGCCACCACGCTGATCGGCCTGCTGCCCACGTACGAGCAGATCGGCATCGCGGCACCCATCCTGCTGATCCTGCTGCGCATCCTGCAGGGCTTCTCCGCCGGCGGCGAGTGGGGCGGGGCGGCCCTGATGTCCGTGGAGCACGCGCCCGTGAACAAGCGCGGTCTGTTCGGCGCCTACCCGCAGATCGGCGTGCCGATCGGCATGCTCATGGCCACCCTGTTCATGTTCACGCTGACCACCACACTGACCCCCGAGCAGTTCGAGTCCTGGGGCTGGCGCGTGCCGTTCCTCTTCTCCATCGTGCTGATCTTCGTGGGCTGGATCATCCGCCGCTCCGTGGACGAGTCCCCGGTGTTCCTGGAGATGCAGCAGCGCGCCAAGGAGTCCTCCGCACCCCTGGGCCAGCTGTTCCGCAAGAACCCGCGCGAGGTGCTCCTGGCCGCGCTGATCTTCGCGGGCAACAACGCCGCGGGCTACCTGGTGATCGCGTTCTTCGCGTCCTACGGCACCAAGGCACTGGGCATGTCCCGCCCCGAGACGCTGATCGCCTCCATCGTGGGCGGCGTGGGCTGGCTCATCTTCACCATGCTCGGCGGGTGGATGTCGGACCGGATCGGGCGCAAGCTCACGTTCCAGATCGGCTACGGCATCATCATCCTGTGGGCCATCCCCATGTGGTGGATGCTCAACACGGCGTCCCTGCCGCTGTTCGCGCTGGCCATCTTCATCCTCACCATGGGCCTGGGCCCGTCCTACGGTCCGCAGTCCGCGATGTACGCGGAGATGTTCCCGGCCCGCGTCCGCTACTCGGGCGTCTCGATCGGCTACGCCCTCGGCTCGATCATCGGCGGCGCCTTCGCCCCCATGATCGCGGAGCTGCTGCTGGGCCGCACGGGTCAGGCCTGGACCATCGGGCTCTACATCGCCCTGCTGTCCCTGGTGTCCTTCATCGCGGTGTGCTTCGTGAAGAAGTCGGACCAGGGCAAGGACCTGCACGTGGCCGAGGTGCACGAGGAGTACGTGCGCTCCCACCCGGGCGAGACCGTGGCCCCGGTGGCCGGCGAGCCCGAGACGGGCACGGACACCGCGCGCCACTGAGCCTCGCGCTCCACAGCTCCCGGTCGGTGTGCACTCGGGGGCTGACCGGTTCCCCACCGCGGGCCCGGCATCCGCCCAGGATGCCGGGCCCGCGGTCTGTCCGGACAGAAGCTGACATGCACGGTCACCGATTGACGTGGCTCACACGATCGGGGAACCTGAACTAGAACGAACGGTCAGTTATTGCGCCCCTGAGGAGATGCCATGTCCGAGATGCCCCACGCCTTTCTCGTCGGAGGAGCCCGCACTCCCGTGGGCCGCTACGGAGGGGCCCTGTCCTCGGTGCGTCCGGACGACCTCGCCGCCCTGTGCATCCGCTCCGTGGTGGAGGACTCCGGGATCGACCCCTCCCTGGTGGACGAGGTCATCCTGGGCAACGCCAACGGCGCCGGTGAGGAGAACCGCAACGTGGCCCGCATGGCGTGGCTGCTCAACGGCTACCCGGACACCGTTCCCGGGATCACCGTGAACCGGCTGTGCGCCTCGGGCATGTCCGCGATCACGATCGCCTCGCAGATGGTCAAGTCCGGTGCTGCGGACATCGTGGTGGCCGGCGGCGTGGAGTCCATGTCCCGCGCCCCGTGGGTCATGGAGAAGCCCACCACCGCGTTCGCCAAGCCCGGCGAGGTCTACGACACCTCGATCGGCTGGCGCTTCCCCAATCCCGCGTTCGTGGACGGCCCGCTCTCCCGGGACGGCAAGATGACCTACTCCATGCCGGAGACCGCGGAGGAGGTCGCCCGCGTGGACGGCATCTCCCGCGAGGACGCGGACGAGTTCGCGGCGGAGTCCCACCGCAAGGCGCTCGCGGCCATCGCGGCGGGGCACTTCACGGACGAGATCGTCCCGGTGGAGGTCAGGGGCCGCAAGGGTGCGGTCACCGTGGTGGACACGGACGAGGGCCCCCGCGAGGGCTCCACCACCGAGGTGCTCGCCAAGCTGCGCCCCGTGGTGAAGGGCGGCTCCGTGGTCACCGCCGGCAACTCGTCCTCGCTCAACGACGGCGCATCCGCCGTGATCGTGGCCAGCGAGCGTGCCGTGACCAAGTACGGTCTCACCGCCCGGGCCCGGGTGGTGGACGGCGCCTCCGCCGGTCTCGCGCCCGAGATCATGGGCCTGGGCCCGGTGCCCGCGTCCGAGAAGGTCCTCGAGCGCGCGGGCTGGTCCGTGGGGGACCTCGGCTCCGTGGAGATCAACGAGGCCTTCGCCACGCAGTCCCTCGGCTCCATCCGCCGCCTGGGCCTGGATCCCGAGATCGTCAACCGGGACGGCGGCGCCATTGCCCTCGGTCACCCGCTGGGCTCCTCCGGCTCGCGCATCGTGATCACCCTGATGGGCCGCATGGAGCGCGAGCGCACCGCCAAGGGCCTGGCCACCATGTGCATCGGCGTGGGCCAGGGCGCCGCCCTGCTGATCGAGCGGGTGTGATCCGGCCGTGACGGACTCGAACACCACGCACGACGACGCCGCACGCGACCCCCGCGCGGACGGCGCCGCCGCGGCGTCGTCCTCGGAGAACGGGAACACGGCGGGGGCCGCCGCCCCCGGCACCACGGCCACCGGCGACTCCCCCGCGGCAGCCACCTCGGAGGAGCAGGCAGCGGGCGGAACGCCCGCGTGGGCCGCGGACTTCGAGGCGCTGCGCGTGAGCGAGCGCCCGGACCGCCTGCACGTGGCCCTGGACCGCCCGGACGTGCGCAACGCGATCGACCAGGTCATGGTGGACGAGCTGCACACGGTGTGCGGGCACCTGGAGCGCGAGCCGAAGATCATGGTGCTCAGCGGCACCCGCGTGAACGGCAAGGGGATCTTCGCCTCCGGTGCGGACATCGCCCAGCTGCGCGAGCGGCGTCGTGAGGACGCCCTGCGCGGAGTGAACTCGCAGATCTTCGACCGGATCGCCAAGCTGCCCATGCCCGTGGTCGCTGCCCTGGACGGCTACGCCCTGGGCGGCGGCGCGGAGCTCGCGTGGGCCGCGGACTTCCGGATCGGCACGCCGCGCCTGAAGGTGGGCCAACCGGAGACCGGGCTGGGCATCATCGCAGCGGCCGGTGCCCTGTGGCGGCTCAAGGAGCTCGCGGGGGAGGCCCTGGCCAAGGACATCCTGATGGCCGGGCGCATCCTCTCCGCGGACGAGGCCCTGGAGGCCCGCCTGATCACCGAGATCCACGAGCCGGACGAGCTGCTGACCGCCGCAGACGCGCTCGCGGACCGGATCGCCGCGCAGGACCCGCTGGCCGTGCGGATCTCCAAGCGGGTGTTCGCCATGCCGCGCGAGGCGCACCCCCACGTGGACGAGCTCGCGCAGGCCGTCCTGTTCGAGTCGCAGGCCAAGTTCGACCGCATGCAAGCGTTCCTGGACCGCAAGAAGGAGCCCAAGAAATGACCGAGAAGACCGAGTCCGCTGTTCCCGCCACCGTGGGTGTGCTGGGTGGTGGCCGCATGGGCGCGGGCATCGCGCACGCGTTCCTGATCGCAGGATCCCGCGTGACCGTGGTGGAGGTGGACGCCCCCGCCGCGGAGGCGGCGAAGGAGCGCGTGGAGTCCGACCTCGCCAAGTCCCTGGAGCGCGGGAAGATCGACGGCAACCTGGACGTGTGGACCGAGGACTTCGCGGTCAGCGTGGACTACGCGGACTTCGCACAGTGCGAGCTGGTGGTCGAGGCCGTTCCCGAGCTCTGGGACCTCAAGGTCTCCTCCCTGCAGAACGTGGAGGCCAACCTGCGCGAGGACGCGTGGCTCGCCTCCAACACCTCGTCACTGTCCATCGACGGGCTCGCCGCCGAGCTGCAGCGCCCCGAGCGCTTCTGCGGCATGCACTTCTTCAACCCGGTTCCGGCCTCCAAGCTCGTGGAGATCGTGGTGGGCGAGCGCACCGGGCAGGACATGCAGGATCTCACCGCGCAGTGGGTCGCGGGGCTCGGAAAGACCCCCGTGACCGTCAAGGACGCCCCCGGCTTCGCGTCCTCCCGCCTGGGAGTGGCGCTGGGCCTGGAGGCCATCCGCATGGTCGAGGAGGGCGTGGCCTCCCCCGAGGACATCGACAACGCCATGGTGCTCGGCTACAAGCACCCCGTGGGTCCGCTCGCGCTCACGGACATCGTGGGTCTGGACGTCCGGCTGGGGATCGCCGAGTACCTGGAGAAGGAGCTCGGCCCCCGCTTCGCTCCGCCGCAGCTCATGCGGGACATGGTGGAGCGCGGTGAACTGGGCAAGAAGTCCGGGAAGGGCTTCTACGACTACTCCTGACGCCGTGACCGCCGTCTGACTAGGTCAGAGACATGTTGTGCACCGCAGCCCGCCACCCGGAGACCCCGGGTGGCGGGCTTCTTCCGGTCACGATTCGATCACGAACGGTTGCACATGCAAATCGGATTCTTCAGGGTGGATCATGTCCCACCTGAAGGATCCGGGCCCCCACCCGGAGGGGAGAAAGGGGCCGGCGCCGGTGTTGGGAACCGGCGCGGGGAGATGGGGGGAGAACCGGGGTTGGGACCCGGAGGGGACGAAGACGAGCGGCTCGCACAGCAGTGCGTGGGCCGCTCGTTCTCGATCCCGGGCCGCCCACCTCCAGGGCCGCCCGCGCTGCGTCACCCACCAGGACACCCGAGCTGCAGGCCTTGGACTCCCGCCCGAGGGTGCCGGGACGATCGGGCGCGGGCGCACGGAGCAGGAGCGAGGCGGGCGACGGTCACGATTGCATCACAGGTGTTGCTATTGCAAACACCACGTCGCAGGGTGGAGGTGTTGGCAATCGCAGGTGATCCATCCGAAAGGTGAGAACCATGAACAGCCATAAGCTCAAGATCGTGACCGCAGCCGCCGTGGCCGTCCCGCTCCTCGTGGGGTGCGGGCAGGGCGGGGAGTCCGCCGAGGCGAGCAGCCCGGCCGCGTCGCAGACCCGGGCCGCAACGGCGTCGTCCGCACCGGCCAGTCCCGCCGCCACGACCGGCGGGGGCGACGCCGCCGACTCGCCCGCGGCCAGCGCCGCGACCTCCGCGAGCGGAGCACCCGGCTCCGGTTCCGCCCTGCCGGCCGTGAAGGATCCGTGCGCCGGCGTCTGCGAGGAGACCGCACGCGTCAAGGTCCAGCACCCCACGTTCGGCCCCATGGAGATCGTGTCCTACACGCTGACCACCGTGCCGGACACCGCTCCGCAGGGGAAGCGACCCAGCTACGCCGTCTACCAGAACGGCCAGCCCGTGGGATACGCCTCCTCCCCGGAGAAGACCACCGCCGTCTCGTTCGGCGCCGAACCCATGATCGGCGACCAGCTGTGGGAGGTGGACCCCAAGAATCCCGTGGACAAGTACGGCAACGTCTACTTCTCGGACAGCATGGGCGTCACGGTGATCAGCCCCACCGAGAAGGGCTACGACTCCCACGGCACGCTGCCTGGGTCGGACAAGTCGCAGTACCCGTTCGAGCAGGCGGGCGTGACGATCGATGCCGCCGGGGAACCCACTGTGACCCAGAAGGTCGTGGGCTCGGACGGCGTTCTCACCGGGGAGACGGTGCAGTGGACGTGGAACGGGTCCGCGTTCGTGGCCCAGAAGTAGCGCTCACACCCCTGGCAGGCAACGCCTGACCAGCGACAGGAGAGGAGCGGTCCCGCTGCGGCGGGTCCGCTCCTCTCGTCTGCCGGATCCCCGGTGGCCGCCCCCTGCGCCCGCACGGGGACGCGCACCTCAGCGCTCCACGAGGATCCCGTCCTCGTCCGCCCACAGGGTCTTGCCGGGCCGGAAGGTGACGCCGCCGAAGTTGAGGATCACGTCCGTCTCCCCGAAGTCGTTGGGCGAGGACTTGCGGGGGTTGGTGCCGAGCGCCTTGACGCCGATCTCCAGGGTGCCGAGCTCCACACGGTCCCGCACGGGGGCGTTGATCACCAGTCCGGCCCAGCCGTTCTGCATGGCGGTGCGGGCCACGTTGTCCCCCAGCAGCGCACAGTTCATGGAGCCCTGCCCGTCCACCACGAGCACCGCGCCCTCACCCGGGGTGGCCACCAGCTCCTTGACGTCCACGTTGGACTCGAAGCACCGCACCGTGCGGATGGGGCCGGTGAACTGGTGCACACCGCCCACCGAGATGAACTGGGTGGTCACGGACTGCAGCTCGTCACCGCGCTCGTCGTAGAGGTCGCACGTGGAGATGGTCATGGGACTGGCCTTTCGTCGCGGACGGGGCCGCGCGGCGTCGTCGCCCCCGGAGTGGCCCGGGTGCGATGGACCCGACGGCGCCCCGGAACGGAACACGCACGGGCCCGCGGACGGCAGGCTACGCGGCAGTAGGAATGTGATGGAGGTTACGCGAGGTCTTCGTCCAGTTCAACGGCGGGCGCGTGGCGCTGCAGGAACCGAAAGACCTCCGTCTCGTCCACTCCGGGGAACGCTCCGGCGGGCATGGCCGCGAGCATGTGGGTGGCCGGACGCGCCGAGGGCCAGGCCTGCCCCTCCCACTGGTCCGCGAGCGCCGGGGAGGGCTGCTGGCAGCACGCGGGGTCCGGGCACGTGGAGGTGCGCCGGTAGGAGGTGGCGCGGCCGCGGAACCACTTGACGTGCTCGTAGGGCACCCCGAAGGAGATGGAGAACTCGCCGTGCTCGGAGCCCTCCACGCGCGCCGAGCACCAGTACGTGCCGTGCGGGGTGTCCGTGTACTGGAAGTGGGACAGCAACCTGTTGGTGCCCGAGAACGCCTGGCGGGCGGAGAAGAACCGGCACGCGCGCTGACCCTCAACGGCTCCGCTGTGGTCCGTGGGGAACTGCAGGCCGTCGTTCTGCCACGCCTTGTGGATGATCCCGGAGGAGTGCACCTTCTCGAAGTGCGTGGGGATGTCGAAGTGGTGGGTCATCAGGTTGGTCATCCGGTGCGCGGCGGTCTCGTGGGACACCGCGAACGCGTCCCGGAGGTCGTCCACGGACAGCTCCCGCTGGGACTTGGCGCGGGCCAGCAGGTCCACCGCCGAGGCCTCAGGAATCATCAGCGCCGCGGCAAAGTAGTTGGTCTCAACGCGCTGCTCCAGGAACTCGCCGTAGTCCGCGGGCCGGCGGTGCTCCAGCAGGTGGTGCCCCACAGCCTGCAGCAGCACGGACCACGGAGAGCCCGCCCCCGCGGAGGTGGGCAGGTAGAACCGCCGGTTGCGCAGGTCCGTCACGGAGCGCGTGGAGTGCGGCAGGTCCGGGACCTGGTGGATCTCGAAGCCCACGTGCTCCACGAGCCGGGAGATGTGGTGCTCGGACAGCGGCCCGCCCGTGTGCTTGATCGCGGCCAGCAGCTCCGCGGCCATGGTCTCGATGCGCTCGAAGTAGTTGTTCACGCCCTGCATCCGCGCGCGCAGCTGGGTGTTGGCGCGCCGGGCCTCCTCCGGGGTGGCGGCCTGCTCCTCCAGGCGCTGGCCGAGCTGCTGCTGCAGGGCCGCGAGCGCCTCGAGGGTCTCGGTACTCATCCCCGGACCCACGCGCACGGTGGGCAGCCCGAGGGCCGCGTACATGGGCCCGCGCTGCACCCGCTCCACCTGGATCTCCAGCTCCATGCGGCGGGACGGCGCCTTGGACCCGAGCAGCTGCTCCACACCCATGTCCAGCGCACCGGCCAGGGCCGAGAGGGTGCTGAGCTTGGGCTCGCGCTTGCCGTTCTCGATCAGGGACAGCGCACTGGGTGCCATTCCCACGGTGCGCGCGAGCTCCTCCAGGGTGATCCGCAGCCGCTTGCGGCGGTACCGGATCCGGCGCCCCAGCACGATCGGGTCCGTGGGGTCCCCCGCCTCCTCCGGCGGCACCGGGGACGGCGTCCGGGCGCCCGCACCGGTTCCCGCTCCGGTGCGTGAGCCCCGCAGGGCGTCGCGGCCCCCGGAGGACGACGCCGCCGCGCCGGGTACCGCGCGTCCGGCACCGCTGCCGTCACGGCCGGCAGCGGCCGCCGAGGGGGTCCGCGACCCCGCGGTGCCGCGCGCGGCGGGGGTCGTCCCCCCGGCGGTGTCCGCGGGGGTGCGACCGGTGGCGGAGGGGGAGGGAGCGGCGTCGACGGTGCGGCGCCGCCTGCGGGGGCCTGTGGTCGGGGTCATACCCCGAGTTTAGAACCAATTTTCTCAGGCGTGAAGAAATGCGGTTCTTCACTCGGAAAACCCCTTTTCAGGGGTGCAGATCGCGGCAAAAGTAGAACTCATCAAGTTACCCGGGCGAAACTTCCCCGTACCGCCCGGACGACCGATCGAAGGAGACCGAGATGAGCACCGAGAACAGCAACCTCCGCAGCGCCGCCGAGCTGGCCCGCGACTGGGAGGAGAACCCCCGCTGGGCGGGCGTGACCCGTGACTACGCCCCCGAGGAGGTCCTGCGTCTGCAGGGCTCCTTTCGAGAAGAGCACACCAACGCCCGGCGCGGCGCGGAGCGACTCTGGAACCTGCTCAACTCGGAGGATTACATCAATGCTCTGGGCGCTCTGACCGGCAACCAGGCGGTCCAGCAGGTCAAGGCCGGGCTCAAGGCCATCTATCTCTCCGGCTGGCAGGTGGCCGGTGACGCCAACCTGGCGGGCCAGACCTACCCGGACCAGTCCCTCTACCCCGCGAACTCCGTTCCGCAGGTGGTGCGCCGGATCAACAACGCGCTCAAGCGCGCGGACCAGATCGAGCACGCCGAGGACGTCCACACCGTGGAGAACTGGATGGCGCCGATCGTCGCGGACGCGGAGGCCGGCTTCGGCGGACCGCTCAACGCGTTCGAGCTCATGAAGTCCATGATCGATGCGGGCGCGGCCGGCGTGCACTGGGAGGACCAGCTGGCCTCCGAGAAGAAGTGCGGCCACCTGGGCGGCAAGGTGCTGATCCCCACCCAGCAGCATGTGCGCACCCTCAACGCGGCACGCCTGGCGGCGGACGTGGAGGACGTCCCCAGCATCATCATCGCCCGCACGGACGCCGAGGCCGCCACGCTGATCACCTCGGACGTGGACGAGCAGGACGCCGAGTTCATCACCGGCGAGCGCACCGCGGAGGGCTTCTACAAGGTCCGCAACGGCATCGAGCCCTGCATCGCCCGCGCCAAGGCGTACGCCCCGTACTCGGACCTCATCTGGATGGAGACCGGCACGCCCGACCTCGAGCTCGCCAAGCAGTTCGCGGAGGCCGTCCACGAGGAGTTCCCGGACCAGATGCTGGCGTACAACTGCTCGCCGTCCTTCAACTGGAAGAAGCACCTGGACGACGACACCATCGCCAAGTTCCAGCGCGAGCTCGCCGCCATGGGCTACCGCTTCCAGTTCATCACCCTGGCGGGCTTCCACGCCCTGAACTACTCCATGTTCGACCTGGCCCACGGCTACGCCCGCAACCAGATGAGCGCCTACGTGGACCTGCAGGAGCGCGAGTTCGCCGCCGAGGAGCGCGGCTACACCGCCACCAAGCACCAGCGCGAGGTGGGCACCGGCTACTTCGACCTGGTGTCCCAGGTGGTCAACCCGAACTCCTCGACCATCGCTCTCAAGGGCTCCACCGAGAGCGCCCAGTTCTGAGCCGCCCAGCGGCCACGGACTGAACCGGACCCGCGGGGGTCGCAGCAGGTCATTGGGGCCTTTGACTTCGCACCCCGACCCCCGCGTTCACCCCGTCCGCACCGAGGGGCTCCTCAGCCCTCCCGCGGACGACGAACCGCCCCGGCACCGCAACCCTGCGGCGCCGGGGCGGCTCTGTGCGTGCAGGCGCGCCGCCCCGGGCCGGCGGCGACGACCGGCTGCGGCCGGGAACTGCCCACGGTGACCCGCCGGCCGCCCCAGGTCCCGCGCGCACTCTGAGCCACAGCTCAGGAGCTCGGCGCGTCCTTGAGGAAGTTGGTGATCCGCACCGTGCACAGCCGGCGGCCGGTGTCGATGTGCGTGATGACCACCTCGTGGCTGGTCATGGTGCGGCCCAGGCGAATGGCCGTGGCCACCCCGCGCACACGGCCGCTCGTGGCGGAGGCGTGGTGGGTGGCGTTGATGTCCACACCCACGGCCACCTTGCCCATGGTGGAGCCGTGGATCACCGCGGCCCACGAGCCCAGCATCTCCCCGAGCGCCACGGACGCACCGCCGTGCAGCAGCCCCAGCGACTGCCGGTTGCCCTCCACGGGCATGGTGGCCACGATCCGCTCGGCGGACTGCTCCTCCACCTCCACGCCCATCTTCCGGTCCAGCTCGCCCAGCTCGATGCTCCAGGGGTCGAACGCCCTGCCCTTCTGCCCGTCCGACGACGCCGCGCGCCGCTCGTTCTCCACGCGTGCGTCCGCGGGGGTGGGGTCCTCGTGCATGTCTGCTCCTCGTGTCGTGGGGGCACGACGCCGTCCGGGTGCGCTCGCTGCGCACGGCGGCCGAGCGGCGTCGTGGGCCGGGCGGGCCCGTGCTGCCGCGGGCGGCGGCCCAGTGCGGTCCTGAACCGGCGGTCCCGTGGTGCCGTGAGGCGTGGGCCCGGGTGACGGCCATGGTGTGCCTGTGTGACCTAGGTTATCCTGGGGGCAATACTGACCGATCGTTCGGCTAACGGCCGCGACAGTCCGGAGGACCCCGCGTGAGCACCCAGAACCAGGCAACCGACACCTCGCAGCCGCAGATCCTGCCCAGCTTCGTCAAGGGTGAGTGGTGGCGCCCGGAGGACCCGCAGAAGGTCGCGGACGTGCGCAACGCCGCCACCGGCGAGCTCGTGGCGCGCGTGAGCACGGACGGGATCGACACCGCCGGTGCCGTGGAGTACGCCCGCACCGTGGGCCAGGCCTCCCTGGGGACCCTGCGGATCCACGACCGCGCGCTGATCCTCAAGCAGCTGGCCCAGTACCTCGGGGAGCACAAGGAGGAGCTGTACGAGATCTCCTACGCCACGGGTGCCACGGCCAAGGACCACCTGATCGACATCGACGGCGGCATCGGCACCCTGTTCACCTTCTCCTCCAAGGGCCGCCGCGAGCTGCCCAATGCGAACGTGATCGTGGACGGTGCCGTGGAGCAGCTCTCCCGGGACGGCTCGTTCCTGGGCGAGCACGTGTACACGCGGCTGCCCGGTGTGGCCGTGCAGATCAACGCGTTCAACTTCCCCGTGTGGGGCATGCTCGAGAAGTTCGCGCCCGCGTTCATCGCGGGAGTGCCCACCATCGTGAAGCCCGCGACCCCCACGGGGTACGTGACCGAGGCGTGCGTGCGGCTCATGCTGGACTCCGGGCTGCTGCCCGAGGGCTCCCTGCAGCTGGTCTCCGGCTCCGCCCGGGACCTGCTGGACCACCTGGACGCCCGCGACCACGTGGCGTTCACCGGATCCGCCGCCACCGCGCAGTCCCTGCGGGCGCACTCGAACGTCCAGGAGAAGGGCGTGCGCTTCACCGCGGAGACGGACTCCCTCAACGCCGCCATCATGGCGCCGGACGTCACTGAGGGCTCCCCCGAGTTCGGGGCGTTCGTGAAGTCCGTGGTCCTGGAGATCACCGCCAAGGCCGGGCAGAAGTGCACGGCCGTCCGCCGCGTGATCGTGCCCCAGGCCATCAAGCCCGCCGTGGTTGCCGCGTTGAAAGAGCGCGCCGCGCAGCGCGCCGTCGTGGGCGATCCCCGGAATCCCGCGACCACCGTGGGACCGCTCGCGTCCGAGGACCAGGCGTCCGAGGTGCTGCGCTCCGTGCGCACCCTGATCGACGCCGGCGCCACGGTGGAGCTGGGTGGACCCGAGGAGCTGTCCTCGGTGCCCCAGGACGGCGCGTTCTTCCCCGTCACCGTCCTATCCTTCGACGACGCCCGCACGCCGGCGGTGCACGAGGTCGAGGCGTTCGGCCCGGTCACCTCCGTGCTCGGCTACTCGGGTGACGTGGCGGACGCTGTGGAGATCGCCGCCCTGGGCGGGGGTTCCCTGGTGGCCACCGTGTGCACCCACTCCCCCGAGCTCGCCGCGCAGTTCGCGTCCGGGATCGGCGCGTACCACGGGCGCGTGCTCTTCCTGGACCGCGACGACGCGAAGACCTCCACCGGTCACGGCTCCCCCGTGCCGCACCTGGTCCACGGCGGCCCGGGCCGCGCGGGTGGCGGCGAGGAGCTGGGCGGCGTGCGGGCTGTGAAGCACTACATGCAGCGCACCGCCGTGCAGGGCTCCCCGGACCTGCTGACCGGGATCACCGGCCAGTGGCACTGGGGTGCGAGCGCCAACACCGTGACCCGCGAGGACGTGGCGAACGGCACGGGCGAGCACCCCTTCCGCAAGTCGCTGGAGACCCTGCGGATCGGGGACCAGTTCGTCTCGGACCTGCGCACCGTGAAGCTCGACGACATCCTGGAGTTCGCGGAGAAGACCGGGGACACCTTCTACGCGCACACGGACGAGGAGGCCGCTACGGCCAACCCGTTCTTCCCGCGCCGCGTGGCCCACGGCTACCTGCTGGTCTCCTGGGCCGCCGGGCTGTTCGTGGAACCCGCCCCGGGGCCCGTGCTCGCCAACTACGGGCTGGAGAACCTGCGCTTCATCACCCCGGTGACCTACGACGACGCCATCCGCGTGACCCTGACCGCCAAGAAGATCACCCCGCGTGTCACGGACGAGTACGGCGAGGTGGCGTGGGATGCCCGCCTGACCAACCAGAACGACGAGATCGTGGCCACCTACGACGTCCTGACCCTGGTGGCCAAGCAGTGGCCGGTGCCGAAGGGCTGAGCCCCGGCGCAGGTTCCGCCGACACCCCGGACCGCACCTGAACGTTGAGGCCCCGCGACGACGCGTCGCGGGGCCTCGGTGTGTGCCGACGGCCGTCGCGCGTGCACTGCCGGGCAGCGTTCCCGGCGGGCTGGCCCGCTCAGCGCATGATCGCGAGCGTGGTGCAGTCCAGGTCCGGGGTGGGGCGGAAGCCCAGGGAGCGGTAGAACGCGACCACATGCCTGTTTCCGGGGGCGTCGTCCGTGGTGATGCAGATCTGACGGATGTGCGCTGTCTCGGTCAGCACCTCCGTGAGCAGCGCGCGCCCGATGCCCTGGCCCTGGTGCGCCGGGTCCACCAGCAGGTCCTGGATGTAGGCGACCGTCACACCGTCACCGACCACGCGCACGAGTCCCACGAGGTCGTCCGCGTCCCACGCGGAGAGCACCAGCCACGCGTTCTGGACCATGGGCCCGAAGTCCTCGGGCCGCCGCGTGTAGGAGCTCCACCCCACGGCGTCGTACAGACCGATGAGCGCGGACCTATCGATCACTCGAGACCGTGAGATCTGCAAGGACGTACTTTAACTGCAGGAGGGCGCGACGTTGTTAACGCAGGTCGAGGCACGTGCGCGGTAGAAGAGCAGCGAGCAGTTCGAGCACAACCTCACTGCGACGATCCGCACGGAGACGGATCGCCGGGGCCTATGATGCAAAACACGTCAACGCTCTTGAGGCCCCCTGTGACGGCCCAGGATTTCATTCACGTATTTTGATAGACACTCCAGCCTTTCGTGTCCACATTCATGGAAGAGAATAGAACTACAGTTATACTAGGAGGAACAATGACCAAAAATGAGCTCATAGTTGGGGAGCCGCGTCTCGGATGGTTCATTGATGGCAACGAAGATACCGATTCGATCTCGGTCATGCTTCGCGACACCGGTACGACCATTGAACTTTCTGTCCCGCTACAGGGAATGTTCGGACCGAATGATCCATACGACCGCTGGTGGTCTCAGGGAGCGGTATTCGACGATGATCCGGACCGCTCAAAGCACACCTACAACCCCCCAAACGTACTACTCATGTACGACCACGCCGGAGATGTCGCACTTGTCGGCTGCAGAGCCAGCGGGTCAAACAATAACTTCCGCGTCGGCCAGGGCCGGCTCATCGCTAACTACGCGGTCCTCGGCGGGGGATCTTTAAACTATGACAAGATCAACGGCCTCCGTGCCGAGGTGCCGGCACTCGCTGCTTGGACACGACTCAGCAGCATGGAGGTCGCCGTCAAGAGGAACGAATTAAATCGGGTGGAATCCGTGCAGATGACCCTCACGAATGCCCCCGAAGTAAAACTCGCACGACCACTCAACTTAAAGATGAAATCAACATGGAGGACGGAACAACCACGGGGGAGTTTCCTTGCCTACGAGGGCGTAAAGGTAGAGACGCGCGTCGCAAAGCCGCGAGGATGGGGTGACCATCTCCACCTCCATGGCGCCGTACTCGACCTCGTTTCCCTCGCGGCATGGAAGCCTTTCGGATTCAGCTCAGTCGAGGTTATCCGCACCGACGACCCCATCGTGAGCGCCGACGGCACCGTTCTGTCCGAAAAGTGGTCGTCCGTGGCGACACATCGATTACCTCGACATGAGCCCTGGATGAAAGAGCCCCGCTTCCTGTTCCCTTGGGCTGAAATCGGCCCCCGCGGAATCGCACGATGGCTGAAGCTTCGTGCGGACTACTACCAGGCCGTCAGCCCCGTCCTCAATGTGCTCCGTTCCGACCGCATGTGGAGCCACGCGAGTGTAGTACAAAGCGGTGTCGCCCTTGAGGCACTCGGGTATTTGATCGATACGACGAAAAACGCTGGCGTTAACCTCAACTCCCGCAAACAGATTAAATTCAAAACAGCGCTTCAGGTGGTCCTCGATGACCTTACGGAACTACCATTCACCGATGCAGGTGATTGGATCAACAGGGCCAATGCAGTGTATATGGGATCTAAGCACCCCGATCGCCCCGAGCCCGACTCGCTGACTATGCTAAATACCCTTCAGGAAAACCTGCTCATTATACGATATTGGATCGCTCAGCGACTCGGAGTCACTGCCAAATCACTTCGCCAGGGGCTCCGTACGGATCCGCTCGCGAACGAATTCGATGAGATTTACTAATTTGGCCCGCACGTGAGGGGGCGGATAACCTACTATGGGTAGGTTCCCTTGTATTTACGCAGGGTGTAAGCTCTCGAAGTCCACAGCATGAAAGCCGCACCCACAGAAGATGCTGGCACTTACCATCGATCAGACGAAACCAATCTCTGACTCCTATCCTTTACTGCTCTGGCGACCACGAAGGAGAACAGGGACCAGAGAATCTCATCGATCAGCAGGCAACTAGCCCCTACGAGGTGCCACCCACCATTCCATCGATGAGTTCATGGACCGCATCCTGCCCTGAATCCGTCGTGGTCAACTAAACTCGGTTGTCACGCCAGACTCGTGCTTCTCGGCGGCTTCCTGTCGCCGACTACGCCCGCAGGCCCGCGAAGACCATGGTCACCACGGTCGCGGCCAGCTGGTCCACCGTGCCGGAGCGCCCGGGCTGGTACCAGTCCACGATCGAGTTGACCATCCCCAGCATCAGGCGCGGCGCGGACTTCCCCGAGATGTCGGTGCGCAGCTCGCCCAGCTCCTGGGCCTCGCGCACCAGGTCCTCCAGGTTGCGCGTCAGGGTACGACGCCGCTGCAGCGCCGCCTCCTCGACCTCCGAGTTCCCGCGCAGCCGCAGCAGCAGCGTCACGTAGGGCATCTGCGCCACGAGCACCCGCACGGAGCCGTCAAGGATCCGCTCGAGCTTGACCACGGGCCCGCTGTCGCTCGCGAGCACCTCCGCGAAGACCGCCTCGAGGGCGTCCAGGGCGCGGTCCAAGGCCTGCCCCAGGATCTCCTCCTTGGACTCCACGTGGTGGTAGATCGCGGACTTGGAGATCCCCAGGTGCTTGGACAGCATCCCCATGGACGTGGCGTCGTAGCCGTAGCGGTTGAACACGTCCACGCACACGGACAGCAGGGTCTCGCGGTCGTAGCCGGGACGGCCGCGCCGAGGTGCGGCAGCGGCGTCGTCGGCGGTGGCGGTGGTGCGCTCGGGGGACATGGGCGTGGGCCTCGATCTTCCGGGGGACGGGATGTTCAGGTTACCGGCTCGTCACCTGGCTCCCGCTCCCACGGAGGACCGGCGGCAGGGCGGGGAGCTACTTGTCGCGGCGGTCGTACACGCGGCGCAGCTTGCCCGAGGAGCGCTCCAGCGTGCCGGGCTCCGCGATGTCGATGGCCGCGCTGGAACCGATCTTGGTCTTGATCTCGTGCTGCAGCGCGCGGCCGGCCTCCTGGGCCTCCTCCACCGTGGCGTCCTCCCGGCGCTCGATGTGGATGGTCATCTGGTCCATGCGGTTCGGCCGGGTGATCTCCAGCGTGAAGTGCGGGGACAGCGCGGGGATCTTCAGCGCGAGCTCCTCGATCTGCGAGGGGAACAGGTTCACGCCGCGCAGGATGATCATGTCGTCCGAGCGGCCGGTGATGCGGCCCATGCGCCGGTGCCCCGGACGGGCGGTGCCGGGCAGCAGGCGGGTGAGGTCGTGCGTGCGGTAGCGGATGATCGGCAGCGCCTGCTTGGTCAGCGCCGTGAACACCAGCTCACCGGGGCGGCCTGTGGGCAGCACGGTGTCGTCGAACGGGTCGATGATCTCCGGGCGGAAGTGGTCCTCCCAGATGTGCGAGCCGTCCTGGGACTCGCAGGACTCGCCGGCCACACCGGGGCCCATGACCTCGGAGAGCCCGTAGATGTCGCACGCGGTGATGCCGAAGGTCTTCTCGATCTCGTGGCGCATCTCCTCGGTCCACGGCTCCGCCCCCAGCACGGCGTGCTTGAGCGAGGTCTCCCGCGGGTCGAGGCCCAGCTTGCGGAACCCGTCCGCGATCGTGAGCAGGTAGGTGGGCGTGGAGAGGATCGCCTCGGGCTCGAAGTCCCGGATCAGCTGCACCTGTTTCTCGGTCTGCCCGCCGGACACCGGGATCACGGCGCACCCCAGGCGCTCGGCGCCGTAGTGGGCGCCCAGGCCGCCGGTGAACAGGCCGTAGCCGTACGCGTTGTGCACCTTGTCCCCGGGCGTGATCCCGGACATCCGGAAGCAGCGGGCCACCAGGGAACCCCACGTGAGGAGGTCCTCCTCGGTGTAGGCCACCACGGTGGGCTGGCCGGTGGTGCCCGAGGACGCGTGGATCCGGCGGATCTCGGACATGGGCGTGGCGAAGGACTTGAACGGGTAGGCCTTCCGCAGGAACTCCTTGTCCGTGTACGGGAACTTGGCGAGGTCCTCGAGCTCCCGGAAGTCGTCCGGGTGCACTCCGTGCTCGTCGAAGAGCTCCTTGTAGGACGGGACGTTCTCGTACGCGTAGTGCAGGGTCCAGTTCAGCCGCTCGGTCTGCAGGGCCTCGATCTGGTCCCGGCTCATCAGCTCCTCGGCATCCGGCTGGGACGGATCCTGCGAAGCCTCGGGGCGGTACGGGTTGGCAACGGAGCACGACGTCATGGGATTCACGCTTTCTGGCGAAGGGGCACGGTGCGGCTGCGGCCGCGGAACTGGGCGATCACGTCCCCGTCCTGGGTGGTGACGGTGATGTCGCACAGGCCGCTGCGCCCGGTGCTGGCGATCTGGCGGCCCTCCGCCACCAGGGTCTGACCGGGTTGAGCGGAACTGAGGAAGTTGATGTCCACGCCCTGTGCCACCGTCATGGAGGTACCGTCCGGGGTGGGGTCGTTGCAGGTCATGGCGAAGCACGTGTCGGCCAGGGCAAAGATCATGCCGCCGTGGGCGATCCCGAAGCCGTTGCGCATCTCGTCACGCACGAGCATGGAGATCACACAGTGGCCAGGGTCGGCGCGCTGCACGGTGATGCCCAGCCACTCGGAGGCACGATCTCCCGTGAGCACCGGATGATGTGGCACGGGGGAGCTCCTTCCGATTTTCAGAACGATCGGTCAGTAGACAATCGCGAAATGTGACGTGTGTCAACAAGTTCCCGCTTCGTTGCAGCACCTCGACCGTTGACGCACCCCCTGGCCGGAGGCGGAAAATGTGTTGACGGCCACACCGGGGGTCTATATTCTGAACGAGCGGTCAGTTATTATCGTCGGCAGCGTACAGAGTTCATCCTCCGCTCCCATCTCACCCGTGAACCGAGGACACACCATGACTGAGCAGACCACCACTGCGGACCAGGCGGCCACCACCGCCGAGCAGCAGCACTTCGACCACCTCATCAGCGAGGACTCCCGCGTGGAGCCCCGCGACTGGATGCCCGAGGCCTACCGGAAGAGCCTGACCCGCCAGGTCTCCCAGCACGCGCACTCCGAGATCATCGGCATGCAGCCGGAGGCCAACTGGATCACCCGCGCCCCGAGCCTCAAGCGCAAGGCCGTGCTGATGGCCAAGGTCCAGGACGAGGCCGGCCACGGGCTGTACCTCTACTCCGCCGCGGAGACCCTGGGCACCCCGCGCTCCGTGCTCAACGAGCAGCTGCTCAGCGGCAAGGCCAAGTACTCCTCGATCTTCAACTACCCGGCCCGCACGTGGGCCGACATGGGTGCGATCGGCTGGCTCGTGGACGGCGCCGCGATCTGCAACCAGGTCCCGCTGTGCCGCGCCTCCTATGGGCCGTACGGCCGCGCGATGGTGCGCATCTGCAAGGAGGAGTCCTTCCACCAGCGCCAGGGCTGGGAGATCCTCTACGAGCTCTCCCACGGCACCGAGGCCCAGAAGCAGATGGCGCAGGACGCCGTGAACCGCTTCTACGGCCCCGCTCTCCAGATGTTCGGCCCCCCGGACGCCGACTCCCCCAACTCCCAGCAGTCCATGGAGTGGAACATCAAGCGCTTCTCCAACGACGAGCTGCGCCAGCGCTTCGTGGACATGATCGTCCCGCAGGCCGAGGCCCTGGGCCTGACCCTGCCGGACCCGGACCTGAAGTGGAACGAGGAGCGCGGGCACTACGACTACGGCCAGCTGGACTGGAACGAGTTCATGTCTGTGATCAAGGGCTCCGGGCCCTGCAACGTCCAGCGCATGAAGCGCCGCCGCGAGGCGCACGCCAACGGCGCGTGGGTGCGCGAGGCCGCCGAGGCCTACGCCCAGCGGCAGGCCCGCGAGACCGCGGAGGCTGCGGCAGCGGCGTCGTCGGCCGAGGCGAACGAGGACTTCACCGTCATGGCGGGGCGCGGCTCCGCCGAGCTGATCGGAGCGTGAGCATGAGCGAGAACCAGAACGGCAACTGGCCCCTGTGGGAGGTCTTCGTGCGCTCCTCGCGCGGGCTGTCCCACGTGCACGCGGGCTCGCTGCACGCCCCGGACGCCACCATGGCCGTGCGCAACGCGCGTGACCTCTACACCCGGCGCAACGAGGGCACGAGCGTGTGGGTGGTCCCCGCAGACGCCATCACCGCCTCGGACCCGGACTCCAAGGGCGGCTACTTCGAGTCCGCGCAGGGCAAGAGCTACCGCCACGCCACGTACTACACCAAGAGCGAAGGGGTGAAGCACCTGTGAGCGCCTTCGCCTCCCACGACTCCGCCACCAAGCAGTCCGCGGGCGTCGCCATCACCGCCGAGGACATTGCGGAGACCGGCGGCAGGGCTCCCGAGGCCGTGGCCCAGTACGCGCTGCGGCTCGGCGACGACGCCCTGATGCTGTCCCAGCGTCTGGGCTGGTGGATCTCGCGGGCACCCGAGCTCGAGGAGGACATCGCGCTGGGCAACATCGCCCTGGACCTCATCGGCCACGCGCGCTTCCTGCTGACCTACGCGGGCTCCGCGTGGGGCAAGACCGAGGACGAGCTCGCGTACTTCCGCAACGAGGAGGAGTTCCGCTCCGTGCGCCTCGTGGAGCAGGAGAACGGGGACTTCGGCCAGACCATCGCGCGTCAGCTGCTGTTCTCCTTCTACCAGTACGAGCTCTACTCCGCGCTGCAGTCCTCCACGGACCAGACCCTGGCCGCGATCGCGGACAAGGCCCTCAAGGAGGTGGAGTACCACCAGGACCACGCGGCCCAGTGGATCCTCCGCCTGGGCCTCGGCACCGAGGAGTCCAAGCGGCGCATCCAGGACGGGCTCTACTACATGTGGCCCTACCTGGACGAGCTGTTCGCGGACGAGCCGCTGCACGACGAGCTCGAGGGCGTGGCCGTGCGCCCCTCCACGCTGCGCGAGCGGACCATGGACCGCGTGACCGCGCTGCTGGCCGAGGCCGAGCTCGAGGTCCCCAACGTGGCCCAGGCCCGGCTGTCCGCGGAGCCCCGCGACGGCGCCTACTCCGAGTACCGCGGGTACATCCTCGCCGAGATGCAGTGGCTCGCCCGCCAGCATCCCGGCGCCACGTGGTGAGTTCCGTGTTCTCCCGCGTTCCGCCCCGTTCCCTGCCGCCCACCGGTGGCGTGGCGCCCCGTGAAGTCCCCCTGGGGCCCTCGCGGCGCCCGGACGACCCGGCCGACGCCGCCCTGTGGGACGTCGCGGCCACCGTGTGCGACCCCGAGATCCCCGTGCTCACGCTCGAGGACCTCGGGGTGCTGCGGGACGCCGTGGCCGGGGAGGACGAGACGGTGGTGGTCATCACCCCCACCTACTCCGGGTGCCCCGCCATGGACACCATGGCCGCGGACCTCGAGGCGGCCGTGACCGCCGCCGGCTACGAGAACGTGCGCGTGGTGCAGGTGCTGCGCCCGGCGTGGACCACGGACTGGATGTCCGCCGAGGGCCGCGCCAAGCTCAACGAGTACGGCATCGCACCGCCCACCGGGCGCACCGCCGCCGGTCACAACTCCGGGCCCGTGCGGTTGAGCCTGGCCGTGAAGTGCCCGCGCTGCGAGTCCCTGCGCACCCACGAGATGACCCGCTTCGGGTCCACGTCCTGCAAGGCCCTGTGGGTCTGCGACGACTGCAAAGAACCCTTCGACTACTTCAAGGTGCACTGATCATGAGCGAAACCGCGGACACCTCCACGCTGGAGGAAGCCACCGAAGCCAGCGCGGGCGGCGGCAAGCGCCGTGCCGTGTTCAACACCCTCACGGTGTCCGAGGTGCGCAAGCTGACCTCCGACTCCGTGGAGGTCACGTTCGACGTGCCCGAGGACCTCGTGGCGGACTACGACTACCTGCCGGGTCAGTACGTGGCCATCCGCGCGCAGATCAACGGCCACGAGGTGCGCCGGTCCTACTCCATCTGCGCCGACCCCACCCCCGGGGAGATCCGCGTGGCCATCAAGAAGGACATGGGCGGCGTGTTCTCCACGTGGGCCAACGAGCAGCTGGCCGCCGGTGACACCCTGGACGTGATGAACCCGCAGGGCGCGTTCACCTCCAAGGTCAACATCACCTCCATGAACGATCCCGAGAAGCTGGCCGAGAAGGAGGTGACCAAGAAGCGCAACGTGCACCTGGTGGCCTTCGCCGCCGGTTCCGGGATCACCCCCATCATGGCGATCGCCCGCGCCCTGCTGCGCGCCTCGGACACCGCCCAGATGGACGTGATCTACGCGAACCGCTCCTCCATGGACGTGATGTTCGCCGAGGAGCTGGGCGACCTCAAGGACAAGTACCCCGCGCGCCTGGCCGTGCACCACGTGCTGTCCCGCGAGCAGCGGATCTCGCCGCTGATGTCCGGGCGGATCGACCACGACAAGCTCGAGGAGCTGCTGGACCGCGTGATCCAGGTGGACTCTGCGGACGAGTGGTTCCTGTGCGGCCCGTTCGAGCTCGTGCAGCTGTGCCGGGACGTCCTCAAGGAGCGCGGCGTGGACGAGTCCCGCGTGCGCTTCGAGCTGTTCACCACGGGCAAGCCCACCGCTCCTCAGGGCCAGCAGGGCCGCCCCGTCGTGGCCGACCCCAAGGGCGAGAACTACAGAATCGTCTTCAACCTGGACGGCACCTCCGCCCAGGTGGAGTCCCCCAAGTCCGCCGCGGAGACCGTGCTCAACGCCGCGCTGCGGGTGCGCCCGGACGTCCCCTTCGCGTGCGCCGGCGGCGTGTGCGGCACGTGCCGCGCCAAGGTCACCAAGGGCGAGTTCGAGATGGAGGAGAACTTCGCGCTCGAGAAGGACGAGGTGGACGCCGGCTACGTGCTCACGTGCCAGACCCGCCCCACCTCGGACGAGCTGCGCGTGGACTTCGACGCCTGACCCGCTCCCCTGACGACGACGCCGCGCTGGGCCCCAGGCGGCGTCGTCGCCGTACCTGCCAGCTCGCGCCACGCGTGGGGAACCCCGAGAACGCCCAGGAGAACACCGTGATCCACCTGACCATCGAGGACGAGATCGCCCACGTGGTGCTCAACGCACCCCAGAAGATGAACTCGCTGGACGAGTCCGCCCTGCACGAGCTGACGGATGCCTACACCGAGGCGGAGGCGGCCGGTGTGCGGGCGCTGCTGCTCACGGGTGAGGGCAGGGGCTTCTGCGCGGGCCGGGACATCTCCGGGGTGGATCCGGCCACGGACGACACCGAGGGCTACCTCACCGGGACCCTCCAGCCGCTGCTGCAGCGGATGTCCGCGTTCCCCGCCCCCACGTTCGCGGCGGTGCAGGGGGCGTGCCTGGGCGTGGGGCTGGGTCTGGCGATCGCCACGGACGTGGTCTACGTGGCGGAGAACGCCAAGATCGGCTCACCTTTCGCGAACCTGGGGGCCACGCTGGACTCCGGCGGGCACGCACTGTTCACCGAGCGGCTCGGCGCCCACCGCACGCTGGACCTCATCTACACCGCGGAGCTCATGAGCGGCGCGGAGGCCGTGGCGTCCGGGCTGTTCTCCCGCGCGGTGCCCGCGGAGGAGCTCATGGACTTCACGCTCACGCGGGTGCGCCGTGCCGCCGCCGGGGCCACGCAGGCGTTCGTGGCGTCCAAGGAACTCGTGGCACAGATCCGGGACCAGCGGATCGGGCTGTGGGAGTCCATGGCCGCGGAGAACGCCGCGCAGACCGCGCTGTGCGCCACGTCCGACTACCGCGAGGGCTTCAAGGCGTTCCAGGAGAAGCGAAAGCCCGAGTTCACCGGCAGGGGCTGAGCAGGGCACCCGTGGACGCCCTGCTGCATTTGCTCCGCTAGTGCACAAATCCGGCGCCCATACTGCGTTTGCTCCGCTAATGCACGCCGTGCGCGGTGGCGCGGGCGCGCGCACCGGGGTCTTCCCCGTGCCCTACGCTGAACCCCATGGCCGCCACCCGAGACAGTGAGACCGCACGGCGTTCCTCGGGGCGCACGGACCAGCCCCTCGAGGACGAGCTGGTCGAGGAGTTCAAGAACACCGTCCAGGAGGGCACGGACCGGTTGCACCGCACATGGCGGGCGCTGGTCGTCACGGGGCTGTTCGGCGGGATCGACGTGGGGCTCGGGATCATGGCCATGCTCGCCGTCATGGACGCCACCGGCTCCAAGCTGCTGGCCGGAACGGCGTTCGGGATCGGTCTGCTGGCCCTGCGCCTGGCCCACTCGGAGCTGTTCACGGAGGACTTCCTGCTGCCCATCAACGCGGTGGTGGCCGGTCACGGCTCGTGGTGGGCGCTGCTGCGGCTGTGGGTCGTGACCCTGGTGACCAACCTGGTGGGCGGGTGGGCGTTCATGTGGGTGGTGGTTGCCGCGTTCCCCGACTTCTCCGCCACGCTCGTGGAGGTGGCCACCGGGTACGTCTCGGACGGGTTCGGCACGGAGACCGTGTGCCTCGCCCTGCTGGCCGGTTCCACCATCACCCTGATGACGCGAATGCAGCAGGGCACCAACAGCGACATGATGACCGCCGTCATCTCCCTGATCGGCGGTTTCCTGGTGGTGGGCCTCGGCATGCTCCACGGAGCACTGAACTCCATCGTGATCTTCGGAGCCATGCACGCCGGGTGGAACTACTCCTACCTGGACTGGCTCGGGTGGTTCGCGTGGGTCATCCCGTTCAACATGCTGGGCGGACTCGTGATCATCTCCCTGCCCCGCCTGGTCCGCACGTGGGAGCTGCTCATGGCCGAGCGACGCGGCGAGAAGATCTCGGACGCGGAGCCCACGGAGGACTGACGGGCCGGACGGGTTTAGCCGTCCGCAGATTCACCCCGCCGCCCGTGGAGCCGCACAGCGCTGGTGGTTAGCGTGTGACCATGACGACTTCTGTGTTCGACCTCGACGCCTTCGACCGCTCGGTCCGCCCCCAGGACGACCTCTTCCGCCACGTCAACGGCACGTGGCTGCGCACCGCACAGATCCCGGACGACAAGGCCAGCACCGGTGCCTTCGTGGAGCTGCGGGACCAGGCCGAGCAGGCGGTGCGCGAGATCATCACGGGCGCGAGCGCGGACGGTGAGCACGCTGCGTCAGCGGCGGAGCAGAGCGCGGAGACCAAGATCGCGCTGCTGTACCGCTCCTTCATGGACACCGAGCACATCGAGCAGCTCGGCGCCGAACCGCTGCGCGAGGACCTCGACGCCGTGGCCGCGATCGACTCGCCGCGCGCGCTGTCCCGCTGGTTCGGCACGGCCATGCGGCGGGGCATCGGCGCAGCGCTGGACATCGACCTCGACTCGGACCCCGGGGACCCGCAGCGCAACCTCGTGTTCGTGGGCCAGTCCGGGCTGGGCCTGCCGGACGAGGAGTACTACCGCGAGGAGCAGTACGCGCAGATCCGTGAGCAGTACGTGACGCACGTCCAGACCATGCTCGAGCTCGCCGGGTTCGACGACGCCGCACGGCAGGCTCGCGCGGTCGTGGACCTGGAGACGCGCATCGCCTCCCACCATTGGGACAAGGTCACGGTCCGGGACCTCACCAAGATGTACAACCCCATGAGCTTCGAGGAGCTCACGGGCCAGACGCGGAACCTCGACTGGAACGCGGTCCTCGAGGGCATGGGTCTCACGCCGGAGCACCTGGCCACGGTGGTCAACGCCCAGCCGAGCTTCTTCACGGGCCTGGACGAGCTGCTCACCCCGGACGAGCTGGACGCGTGGAAGTCCTGGGCCCGCTGGCACGTGGTCTCCTCCCGCGCCGCGTACCTCTCGGAGGCGTTCGTGGCCCGGAACTTCGCGTTCTACGGCACGGTGCTGTCCGGGACCCCGCAGCTGCGCGAGCGGTGGAAGCGCGGCGTCGGGCTGGTGAACGGCGCGCTGGGCGAGGCCGTGGGCAAGCTCTACGTGGCGGAGCACTTCTCCCCCACGGCTAAGGCCCGCATGGACGAGCTGGTGGCCAACCTACTGGACGCGTACCGGGACTCCATCGAGAACCTCGAGTGGATGACCGAGGGCACGCGCGCGGAGGCGCTCAAGAAGCTCTCCGGGTTCACCCCCAAGATCGGCTTCCCGGAGAAGTGGAAGGACTACTCCGCCCTGGAGATCCGCGGGGACGACCTCGTGGGCAACGTGGTGCGCACCACCCAGTTCGCGGTGGACGAGCTCGCGCGCAAGGCCGGGCAGCCCGTGGAGAAGCACGAGTGGCTCATGACCCCGCAGACGGTCAACGCCTACTACCACCCGCTGCGCAACGAGATCGTGTTCCCCGCCGCCATCCTGCAGCCCCCGTTCTTCGACGAGACCGCAGACGACGCCGTGAACTACGGCGGCATCGGCTCGGTGATCGGCCACGAGATCGGGCACGGCTTCGACGACAAGGGCTCCACGTGCGACGGCGAGGGCCGGCTGCGCAACTGGTGGACCGACGAGGACCGCGCGGCCTTCGAGGAGCGCACCGCCCGCCTCGTGGGCCAGTACGCGGCTCTCACCCCCGCCCAGTTCGGTGACGACGACGCCGCGCCGCACGTCAACGGCGAGCTCACCCTGGGCGAGAACATCGGAGACCTGGGGGGCCTGTCCATCGCCTACAAGGCATGGAAGCGCGCCCAGGAGAAGAGGCCGACGCCGGACACGGAGAGCATCGACGGCTACACCCCCGCGCAGCGGCTGTTCATCTCGTGGGGCTACGTCTGGCAGGAGAAGTCCCGGGACGAGGCCCTGCGCACGCGCATCGCCACGGACCCCCACTCCCCCGCCGAGTTCCGCGCCGGGCAGACCCCGCGCAACGTGGACGCGTTCTACGAGGCGTTCGACGTCACGGAGGGCGACGGCATGTGGCTGCCCGAGGAGGAGCGCGTCACCATCTGGTGACCCTCCCCGGGTACGACGACGGCCGGTTCCCTCGCGCTCGAGGGGACCGGCCGTCGTCGTCACGGACTCGTGGAGCCGGCCTGCGGTGTCCCACGAAACCGCCCGGGCGGGAGGCGGGGCACCTCACGGGTGGGTGCCGAGTGACAGGGTGTGTGCGGCGGTGCCGCGAACCTGCCCAGCGCTCCGCCCTGGAACGTCAGACCGAGGAGTCCGCCACGCTCGGCATCTGGGTGATGAACACTCCCCACATCACCAGGATGAACACGAGCCAGAGGATCACGAGCACCAGCATGACCAGCCCCACCCAGCCCAGCACCTTGCCCGCGGTGGCTCGGCCGCCCAGCTTCTCAGCCTTGTTCGCCTGCCACAGCGCGAACGGCGCGAGGAGAGGGAGGACGGTGACGGACAGGATGCCGAGCACCAGGGACATGTCCGTGCTCCTGGTGGCCTCCGCGTAGCGCTGCGCGTCCTGGGGGCAGCCGGGAACGTACTCCCAGCGCCCCGCCGGCTGGGCGTAGGGGTGGTACTGGTTGGTGTCCACGGGCACGCCCCGAGCTTCCTGCGGATCCACGGAACCGTGGTGTCGCTGCGGGCCGCGAGGGACGTCCTCGTGGTTCCGGGGTTCCCGGGTCGGCTGGTTGCTCGAACTCATGGTGCGTCCTCCAGGACGTAGGTATTTGCGAGTGCGACCATCCTCTCCCGGGTTGCTCCCAGGAACAAGGAGCCGGGACTGGGCACCGGTCGTCCGCTCCGGATCCGCCGTACGGCATACCATCGGGGGAGGAGCACCCCGAGGAGGACCGTGAGCCATCCCGAAGACCCGGACGCGCGCCGTCGTGACCCCGTGAGCCGCCGCCTGCTGCGCGGCGGGACAGAGCCGGACCCCCGGTTCACGCTGGCCAACGAGCGGACCTTCCTGGCCTGGATCCGCACCTCCCTGGCCTTCCTGGCCGGGGGCATCGCCGTGGAGGCGTTCACGGGCGACATCTTCGACCTGGCACTGCGGAAGGTGCTGTCCATCGTGCTGCTGCTGCTCGGCATGCTGCTCAGCGCCGGAGCCGCCGTGCGGTGGATCAAGGTGGAGCGGTCGATGCGGCACAAGACCCCCCTGCCGCTCCCGCTGATCGCCCCGTTCGTGGCAATCGGCGGGGCCATTGCCTCCGGCGTCCTGGTGGCCGTGGTCCTGGCGCGATGACCTCCCCACCGGCCGCGAACGTGTGCGGGCACGACGACCCGGGGCTGC
Source organism: Kocuria sp. APC 4018 (assembly GCF_030407675.1). NCBI lineage: Bacteria > Bacillati > Actinomycetota > Actinomycetes > Micrococcales > Micrococcaceae > Kocuria > Kocuria sp. APC 4018. The sequence goes on from NZ_JASDCY010000001.1 coordinate 85,053, forward strand.
AGCCCGAACGCACCGTGCTGTCCTGGGGCCGCACGCTGCTGTCACTGTGCGGTGCGACCGCTCTGCACCTGCGGTGGCTCGCGACGCACGGCGCCTTCGTCCTCAGCCTGCTCATCGTGGCCCTGAGCCTCGCGGCCGGTATCTATGCCACTCAGCGCATGCGCTATCGCCGCTCCGTCACCGGTATTGCCACTGACGAGATCACCCCCGACGCCGCCTCTGTCCTCCTGACCGCCGCGGCCTGCGTGCTCCTGGGACTGCTGGGTATCGTGGCCATCCTGTTTTTCTGAGGAGTTGTCACCACTTAGGCGGGTCCGGGCGTGGGAATGCCCCGCGAGCCGGACGGGCCGCGCATAATGGCGGACAGCCGCAGAACCGCTGCGCGACCCCGGATCCACAATCCCTGGGAGGACCCAGTGTCTTCATCTTCATCCGGCGGCGGACACGCCGGGGCGGCCACCACGCCACCCCACGCCACTGTCAACCGCCAGCCCGATCCGCAGCAGCCCGGCCAGGGAGATCCCGCTGACGGCTCGCTGCAGCGCACCCTGAAGTCCCGCCACCTGACCATGATCGCCATGGGCGGTGCCATCGGCACCGGCCTGTTCGTGGCCTCGGGCAACTCCATCAACACCGCGGGCCCCGGCGGCGCGCTGGTGGCGTACGCGGCCATCGGCCTGATGGTGTTCCTGCTCATGCAGTCCCTGGGCGAGATGGCCACGCACCTGCCGGTGGCAGGCTCTTTCGAGGAGTACTCCACCCGCTACATCAGCCGCTCGTTCGGCTTCGCCATCGGCTGGAACTACTGGTACAACTGGGCCATCACGGTGGCCGCAGAGCTCGTGGCCGCCGCGCTGGTGATGCGCTACTGGTTCCCGGACGTTCCCGCGTGGATCTGGTCCGCCGTCTTCCTGGTCATCCTGTTCGCACTCAACGCCCTGAGCGCACGCGCGTACGGCGAGGGCGAGTTCTGGTTCTCCCTGGTGAAGGTGATCACCGTGGTGATCTTCCTGATCCTGGGCGTCCTCATGATCCTGGGGATCCTGGGCGGCCCCTCCCCCGGGTTCCACAACTGGACCGCGGGCGAGGCGCCCTTCGTGAACGGGTTCACGGGCATCATGTCCATCTTCATGGTGGCCGGCTTCTCCTTCCAGGGCACCGAGCTCGTGGGCGTGGCCGCCGGCGAGGCGGAGAACCCCGGCGAGACGGTCCCCAAGGCCATCCGCACGGTGTTCCTGCGCATCCTGCTCTTCTACATCGGCGCGATCACCGTGATCGGCTTCCTGATCCCCTACACCGATCCCAGCCTGCTGGCGAGCGACGTGGAGGACGTCTCCATCTCCCCGTTCACGCTGGTGTTCGAGCACGCGGGTGTTCTGGCCGCGGCCTCCGTGATGAACGCGGTCATCCTCACCGCGATCCTCTCGGCCGGCAACTCCGGCCTCTATGCGTCCACGCGCATGCTCTACGCCCTGGCGAAGAGCGGCAAGGCCCCGCGCTTCCTCGCCACGGTCAACCGCCGCGGCGTGCCCATGTACGCGCTGCTGGCCACCACGCTCATCGGCATGTTCTGCTTCCTCACCACTCTGATCGGCGAGGGAGAGGCGTACGTGTGGCTGATCAACGCCTCCGGTCTGGCCGGGTTCATCGTGTGGATGGGCATCGCGTGGAGCCACTACCGGTTCCGCAAGGCCTACGTCCTGCAGGGCGGAGATCCCAAGGACCTCACGTACCGGGCGCGCTTCTTCCCGATCGGGCCCATCGTGGCACTGGTCATGTGCGCCATCGTGATCGTGGGACAGGGGTACAGCATCTTCACCTCCGGGGACGTCAACCCCCTGAGCCTGCTGTCCTCCTACCTGGGCCTGCCGGTGTTCCTGGCCCTGTGGCTCGGCCACAAGCTGGTCACCAAGGACAAGCCGGTGGACCTGCGCACTGCGGACGTGACCCCCGGGCACTGACCTCGGCACCCAGCGCTCCGTGGCGCGGCTCGGTGCGCGGGCGTCGTCGTACGACGCCGCCCGCGCGCTCGCCCAGGCCGGCCACCCGCCCCGCGGGAACCGTCCCGCAACGGGAAAACCGCCCCGTTCTCTGGAGAGAGCGGGGCGGTTCCGTGTCTGCGGGCGGACGGGTCAGTCCGCGATCAGGTCCCGCACCACGATGGTGTCGTCGCGGTCCGGCCCCACGCCGATGGCCGAGATCCGGCAGCCGGACATGGCCTCGAGCGCGTGGACGTAGTCCTGCGCGTTCTTCGGCAGGTCCTCGAGCGACCGTGCTCCCGTGATGTCCTCGGTCCACCCGGGGAACGTCTCGTAGACCGGCTTGGCGTGGTGGAAGTCGGACTGCGTCATGGGCATCTCGTCGAAGCGCTGACCGTCCACCTCGTAGGCGACGCACACGGGGATCTCCGTGATCCCGGTGAGCACGTCCAGCTTGGTGATGAACAGGTCCGTGAAGCCGTTGATCCGCGCGGCCTGGCGGGCCATGACGGCGTCGTACCACCCGGTGCGGCGGGGACGGCCGGTGTTCACGCCGAACTCCCCGCCCGTGGTGCGCAGCCGCTCTCCCATCTCGTCGAAAAGCTCGGTGGGGAACGGGCCTGCCCCCACCCGGGTGGTGTAGGCCTTCTGGATTCCGATCACGCGGGCGATGCGCGTGGGGCCCACACCTGAACCCACGGAGGCGCCGCCGGCCGTGGGGTTGGAGGAGGTGACGAACGGGTAGGTTCCGTGGTCGACGTCCAGGTAGGTGGCCTGCCCACCCTCCATCAGGACCACCTCGTCGCGGTCCAGGGCCTCGTTGAGCAGCCGGGTGGAGTCCACGATCATGGGGGACAGTCGCTCCGCGAAACCCATGAAGTACTCCGCGATCTCGTCCACCTCGAACGCCCGCCGGTTGTAGAGCTTGACCAGCAGCTCGTTCTTCTGACGCAGCGCACCCTCGATCTTCTGCCGCAGGATGGATTCGTCCAGCACGTCCTGCACCCGGATGCCCAGGCGCCCGACCTTGTCCATGTAGGTGGGGCCGATGCCGCGCCCGGTGGTGCCGATCGCGCGCTTGCCCAGGAACCGCTCGCTGACCTGGTCCAGCGTCTGGTGGTACGGCGCCACGAGGTGCGCGTTCGCGGAGATCCGCAGGTGCGAGGTGTCCGCGCCGCGCGCCTCGAGACCGTCGATCTCCTCGAAGAGCGCCTGGGGGTTGATCACCACGCCGTTGCCGATCACGGACGTGGCATTGGGGCTCAGGATGCCTGCGGGGAGGAGCTTGAGCTCGAACTTCTCGCCGCCCACCACCACGGTGTGCCCGGCGTTGTTGCCGCCGTTCGGCTTGACCACGTAGTCCACGCGACCACCGAGCAGATCCGTGGCCTTACCCTTGCCCTCATCGCCCCACTGGGCGCCGACGATCACGATTGCTGGCATGGAATCACTCTCTGTGCGGGTGCGGCCCCGGGGGCCGGAGGAACCAACGGCCCAGTCTACCCGGAGCGCCCGGGAGGCCCGTGTGGGCGGGGCGCCGCGACCCGATCGGCGCCGGGGATGCTACTACCGCGCAGTACCCAGCTCATTTTCAGGTGTAACACAGGTGATTTTTACGAAATCGTTGCTTTTCACTGCAGAACAGCGCACCCTGGGGGCACTGTGATGCATCTCACGGCATCGCCCCCAATGTCAAAGGACGAGACATGAATCACGAAACACGAGCAGGTCGCGGCAGAGCCGCCAAGACCTGCCTGGCTACAGCCCTGGGCCTGTCGCTGGCCCTGGGAACGGTGCTGCCCGCCAGCGCCGTGGACATGACCCCGGCACCCAAATCGGATGACCTCAACACCCAGAACCCCGACAACCTCATCAGCTCCGAGCTGAAGAAGGCCGAGGGTCAGGTAGCCGTCTTCGTCCAGCTCAAGGGCCAGAGCGCCTTCGAGGCCACGCAGCCAGCAGGCGTGCGCACCGGGGGGCAGAACCCGGTCCAGGCCGCCGCCCAGGTCCAGGCCATCCGCCAGTCCGTGGACAAGGCCAGCACCACCCTGGCCTCCGAGTCCGGCTCCGAGGTGCTCTACACCACGGCCAACGCCATGCGGGGCGTGGCCCTCCAGGGCGATGCCGCCAAGCTGCGCGAGCTCGCCAAGCGCTCCGACGTCGTGAAGGTCTCCAAAATCGTCCCCAAGTTCCGCAACAACGCGGGCTCGGTCGTGGACACCGCCACCCTGGACTCCTGGACCCAGACGGGGCAGACCGGCAAGGGCGTCAAGGTCGCGATCATCGACTCGGGCATCGACTACACCCACGCAGACTTCGGCGGACCGGGCACCGCCGAGGCCTATGCGAAGGCCAAGGCGTCGAACGACCTGCCGTCCAAGGACTCGGGGCTCTACGACCCCAAGAAGTTCGTGGGGGGCTACGACCTCGCCGGTGACGACTACGACGCCCGGATCCCCACCAGCGTGGCAAAGCCGGACAACAACCCGCTGGACTGCGAAGCAGGCGGTCACGGTACGCACGTCTCCGGCACCACCGCCGGCTACGGTGTGGGCGAGGACGGCAAGACCTTCCGGGGCGACCACACCAAGCTCACCAAGGACCAGGTGGGCAAGATGAGGATCGGTCCGGGCACCGCCCCCGGGGCCGAGCTGATCGGTCTGCGGGTCTTCGGCTGCGAGGGCTCCACCAACCTGGTCATCGACGCCATGGACCGTGCTCTCGATCCCAACATGGACGGGGACTTCTCGGACAAGGCGGACATCATCAACATGTCCCTGGGCTCCGACTTCGGCCCGGCCGACGATCCCCAGAACGACCTGATCGACGCCCTGTCCCGACAGGGCATCCTCTCCGTCATCGCGGCGGGCAACGCCGGCGACTCCCACGAGATCTCCGGTTCACCGGGCAGCGCGCGTTCCGCCCTGACCGTGGCCAACTCACAGGGCAGCACCGCCGTGCAGGACAAGGCCGAGGGCCTGTCCCCGGACAGCGCCAAGGGTGAGCTGATCGGCTCGTACAGCGGCAGCTTCAACTACGCGGGTGCCAAGCCCGAGCAGCTCGAGGGCAACGTGGTCGTGGCGCCTCAGGACAACAAGTTCGGCTGCAGCCCCTTCTCGCAGGACTTCGCGGGCAAGTGGGTCATGCTCGACTGGGAGGACAACGGCCCGTTCCCGTGCGGCTCGAAGGTCCGCTTCGACAACGTGGCCGCTGCCGGCGGCAAGGGCGTGGTCCTGGAGTCCGACTACTCGGTGGACCCCTCCGCCATTGCGGGCAACGCCAAGATCCCCGGTCTGCTCATGAGCAAGGAGTCCGTGGCCAAGATCAAGCCCGCGGCCCAGGCCGGCGGCGCCAAGATCAAGATGTCCCCGGAGTGGATCGGTGCCGCCAAGGCGCAGACCGGCCACAAGGACCAGGTCAACGACTCCACGTCCCGCGGCCAGCACGGTAGCAACGGCGTCATCAAGCCCGACGTCGCCGCGCCCGGCACCGCGATCGGCTCGGCCGGTGTGGCCCAGGGCAACGGCGTGGCGGTCATGACCGGCACCTCGATGGCCACCCCGCACGTGGCGGGCATCGCCGCTCTGGTGCAGCAGAAGCACCAGAACTACAGCCCGCAGCTGCTCAAGTCCGCCATCATGAACACCGCCGTCCACGACGTGCACGCCGCGAACGGTGCGACCTCCGCGGTGGACCGCGTGGGTTCGGGCCGTGTGGATGCACTGCGCGCCGTGAACCAGGACGTGATGGTCTACGACAAGGCTGATCCCGCACTGGTCTCCTCGACCTTCGGCGTCACCGAGATCAAGGACGGCAAGCAGAGCTTCTCCCGTGAGCTGGTCCTGGACAACGCCGGCGGCGCCGCGCACACCTACAAGGTGCGCTTCGACGCCTCCACCGACGTTCCGGGTGTGACCATCTCCGCTCCGAGCTCCGTGACCGTCCCCAAGGGCGGCAAGGCCACCATCAAGGTGACCGCCACCGTGGACCGGGCCCAGATGAAGAAGACCCACGACCCCTCGGAGGCCGTGACCCAGCTGGGAGAGGCGCGTCAGTTCCTGGCCACCGAGTCGGGCCGCCTGGTGCTGAGCGAGAACGGCAAGGACATGCGCCTGCCCATGTCGATCGCGCCGAAGCCGTCCGCGGACATGCGCGTGGACAACGCCAAGCTGGACCAGTGGGACAAGAACAACACGAGCAGCGTCTCCCTGGCCGGCACCGGCCTGGACCAGGGCGGCTGGAAGTCGGCCGTGGGTGCCTTCGAGCTGGGTGCGAAGTCCGCTCGGATGGACGCCACCGACCTTGCCGGCGGCAACTCCCAGTTCGCGGACCTGCAGTACGTGGGAACGTCCTCCAACATCCCGCAGCTGAAGGCCGAGAAGGGTGATGTGGCCAAGGACGGCCTCATCAACTTCGGCATCTCCAGCTGGGGCAACGCCTCCACCATCAAACCCGACGTGGAGGTGGAGATCCCCATCGACACCTCCGGTGACGGCCGCCCCGACTACTACGCGGCGCTGAGCCGCGTGGACGGTCTGGACTACCCCGTGGTGAATCTGTACGGCTACGTCAACGGTGAACTCACGGTGATCGACAGCCAGCCGCTGAACGGTTCCTGGGGTGACGTGGACACCAACACGTTCGACACGAACGCCATGGTGATGCCGGTCAGCGCCGCCAAGATGGGCATTGATCCCGCCAAGGCCGACACCAAGCTGACCTACCAGGTGAACACCTACTCCGCGAACGTCAACGGCGCGGTGGACCGCTCAGGTGCCATCACCTACAACCCGGTCAACCCGAAGGTCTCCTTCCGCGGTGAGAAGTTCAACGCGTCGCTGTTCAACGACCAGCCCGGCAAGAAGCTGACCGCGCACCGCGCGTCCAGCTCGACCAAGGGTGAGGCCCTGTTCCTGCACCTGCACAACGGCACCGGGGACCTCTCCGGGATCAAGGCCGGTCAGGACGGCTCCAAGGCCGAGGTGAAGACCGTGCAGTCTCCGGCGGCGCCGCCGGAGACCCAGAACCCGATGTTCAAGGACGTCCCGAAGAGCCACGTGTTCTACTCCGAGATCTCCTGGCTGGCCAACAAGGGCATCACCAAGGGTTGGCCGGACGGCACCTTCCGCCCGGCCCAGTCCGTGAACCGCGACCAGATGGCCGCCTTCCTGTACCGGATGGCCGGTTCCCCGCAGTACACCCCGCCCACCAAGTCTCCGTTCAAGGACGTGCCCACCAACCACGTCTTCTACAAGGAGATCGCCTGGATGAGCGAGCAGGGCATCACCAAGGGCTGGCCTGACGGAACCTTCCGCCCGACCCAGCAGATCAACCGCGATCAGATGGCGGCCTTCTTCTACCGCATGGCGGGATCCCCCGCCTACACGGCTCCGAAGGCTTCCCCCTTCAAGGACGTGCCCACCAACCACGTCTTCTACAAGGAGATTGCCTGGATGAACAGCCAGGGCATCGCCAAGGGCTGGCCTGATGGGACCTTCCGTCCCTACCAGCCGGTCAAGCGCGATCAGATGGCTGCCTTCCTCTACCGCTACGACCAGCAGAAGTAGCCGCGAGGAGCGGGGTCGGGATCTCTCCAACCCCCCGCACGCCAAGGGCCCCGTGACCTCCACTCCTGGAGGTCACGGGGCCCTTGGCGTGGCAGTGGCACCAGGTGCGCAGCGGGTGTACGCCGCCCGAAGGTCAGGAGCCCGCCCCGGTCCCAGGCCCCATGACCTCCGCCTACCGCCCGTAGAGCTGGGCGGCCTCGTTCCGCTTGGCCCGGACCGCCTCGGCAAAGCCTGCGGGCGCGGCGAGTTCGTCGAGTCCCACGGTGTCCAGCTGCCCGTCGGCGTGCCGCACGGTCCAGTTGGAACCTGCTTCCACCACGGACTGGTGCTTGACGTCGTAGTACCCGGGTTTGCCGTTGAGTGCGACTCCCCTGGCCCCGTGCAGCGCGGCGATCAGGTGGTGGTGGAACCGCGTGGTGAGCCACACCTGGTGCGGGCCGAAGGTGAAGTCCCCGTCCCACGCGGCTTGGAAGGGGATGAACCCGTCCGGTGCCACCACGTCCCGCAACCGGTCGAACCCCTGGTAGTCGTCACCGGGGATGGCCTCCAGGTAGCGCACGGACTCGCGGGGCAGGCCCCACCGCTGCAGCTGGGCCCGGGCGTGGTCCAGCATCTTCTCGAAGGACCCCTCGGCCAGGGTGTCGGACTGGATGCACACCACCACTTCCCGCGGCGCATAAGGGCCACCCGATCCGGCTCCCGCTCCGTCCCCGCGCTGGTCGGCCAGGAGGCCGAGGGCTCGTGCGTGCCGTGGGTCCCCCGCGAGGAGGAAGGCATCGTCGAATCCCACGGGCACGCCCGCGGCCTCGGCGCTGGGGCGGTCCCGCACGCTGAGGTGGTCAAGATCGGAGAGGGGGTCACCGGCGAAGGGCATCAGCCCCTGCCCCGTGGCGAACAGCCGTGCTCCGGAGAGTTCGCGGACCGTGCGCATGGCTTCGACCACCTGGAAGTTCTCCGGCCAGTTCGCGTGCAGCACCCCGCCACCCAGCAGGTGCACCGTGCCCGCTTCCCGCAGCGCGAGCAGACCGGCGTCGTACTTCGGGGAGCCGAGGTCCTCGATCAGGCTGCGCATGGAGCGGTCCAGACCGTGGAACCTCTCGTGCATGGCGCGGAACACGGTGTTGACCACGTGCAGACGCGGATGGAGGCCCCGGAGCAGAGCGGTGACGGTCCCCGGTTCGCGCACGTCCAGCCACACGTCCGTGGTGGGCGCGACCTTCGCGAGGTGGTTGACCCAGGCCGCGGCGATGAGTTCATCCCCGAAGTTCGGGTACCCGGCCCAGGAGATCAGGTAGATCGGGGGTTTGCGGGCGGGTGGTACGCGACGGTGGTCCTGCAGAAGATTGCGCATGACCGCAGACTACCGACGGCCCGGCACCTCCACTCGACGTCAGGGCGGTGTGACCGGCGGCAGTGGTGGCGGGGCAGAGGGCTGCGCCAGGGGCTCCCGCGGGCGCCCCAGAACCGGGGCACCGCCGCGGTCAACGGGCCGCGGCTGTGCGCCGCCCGTCGTGCCGACGACGCTGTCCCCACCGGCGTCGGCACCTCCGCCCTGCCCCCGCCGGTGGCCGACAACGGCCCCCTGGGCGTCCGGGTAATCTTTTCTCCCATGACCTCCCCGCGCGCTCCCCACGATTCTCCCGCCGAGTCCCCGGGAACCGGCTCGGGCAGTGTGATCCACGGCGGCAACCGGGAGCACACCCCGCACGTGCCCTCGGGCCCTGAGCACGGCAGCTACCTCAAGCCCCGCCACCTGGTGATGATGGCGCTCGGATCAGCCATTGGCACGGGGCTGTTCGTGGGCACGGGTGCCGCGATCCAGACGGCCGGTCCCGCTGTGCTGATCTCCTACCTGGTGGCGTGCACACTGCTGGTGCTCGTGATGCGGGCCCTCGGTGAGATGGCCGCGGCGGACCCCTCCTCCGGGGCGTTCTCCACGTACGCCGGCAAGGCGCTCGGGCCCACCATGGGTCGCGCGCTCGGCTGGCTGTGGTGGGCGCAGATCGTGGTGGTCGTGGCCGCGGAGGCCACCGCCGCCGCGCAGCTGGTCACCGAGATGTGGCCCTCCCTGCCACAGTGGGCGTGGGCGCTGATCTTCATGGCCGTGTTCACGGTGATCAACCTGGTGCGCGTGGGGACCCTGGGCGAGGCCGAGTTCTGGTTCGCACTGCTGAAGGTGGCGGCCGTGGTCGGGTTCCTGGTGGTGGGTGTGCTGCTGCTGATCGGCGCCCTGGACGTGCCGAGCCCGGGACTGTCCAACCTCACCGAGCACGGCGGCTTCATGCCCAACGGCCTCACGGGTGTGGCCTCCGCCCTGCTGGTGGTGGTCTTCGCCTTCGGTGGCACCGAGCTGGTCACGATCGCCGCGGCCGAGACCGAGGACCCCCAGAAGAACGTGGCCGATGCCATCCGCACCATCCTGATCCGGATCCTGATCTTCTACGTGGGTTCCGTGTCCGTCATGGTGCTGGTCCTGCCGTGGGACAACGAGGGCCTGTCCTCCAGCCCGTTCGTGGCCGTGCTCACCGAGGCCGGGATCCCCGGCGCGGACGTGCTCATGAACATCGTGATCGTGCTGGCCCTGCTGTCCGCGCTGAACGCCAACATCTACGGCAGCTCCCGCATGCTGTTCTCCCTGGCCCGCCGCGGTTCGGCCCCGCGCGCGCTGGCGAACACGACGCCGCGCGGTGTGCCGCGTGCGGCGGTCGTCGCCTCGGTGGTCTTCGGCTTCATCGCGGTGGTGCTGAACTACCTCTGGCCGGAGACCGTGCTGAACGTGATGCTCAACCTGCTGGGTTCCACCTGCCTGGTGGTGTGGGGCATCGCCCTGGTCTCGCAGATCATCCTGCGCCGGCGCATGGACCGCGCCGGGGAGTCCTCGCCGCTGCGGATGTGGGCCTTCCCGTGGCTCTCCTACTTCGCGCTGGCCCTGCTCGCGGCCATCGTGGTCATCGGACTGCTGGACCCGGCCGTGCGCATCCAGTTCATCGCCACGTTCGTGCTGGTCTGCCTGATCGCCCTCGCGTGCAAACTCTTCATCCGCAACGACGACGCCCGGCCCGCTCCCGCACCCACCTCCTGACCGCGGCGCGGGAACCTGTCCAGGGGGCGAGCCCTTACGACCACCGCACCGGCCTCCACCAGTGGCAGAGGCGGCGGACGCGACCGCGGACCCATTCACGACGACGGCACCGGCCGCCGCGGGGAACGTTCCCTGCGGCGTCCGGTGCCGGTGCGGCGTCGTGCGCGGCGCGGCGTCGCGCACGTGGTGCGCTGTGAACTGCAGCCCTCAGACCGCCGAGGGCAGGTCCGGGAAGGTCTCCGCCACGCCCGGCGTGTGGAGCTTGCCGTCACGCGTGGAGAGCCCGGTGGCCAGAGCGGCGTCGGACTCCAGGGCGGCGTCGATGCCGCCGGCGAGGCGCATGACGTACGGCGTGGTGGCGTGAGTGAGGCCCTGAGTGGCGGTGACGGGCACCGCGCCCGGGAGGTTGGCCACGCAGTAGTGGCGGATGCCGTCCACCTCGTACACGGGGTCGTGGTAGGAGGTGGGGTGGGTGGTCTCGAAGCAGCCGCCCTGGTCCACGGCCACGTCCACCATGAGGGCGTGCGGCTTGAGCAGGGACAGGTGCTCGCGGCGCACGAGCTTGGGGGCGGCGGCACCCGGGATCAGCACGGAGCCGACCACCACGTCCGCGCGGGGCAGCTCCTCCTCGATCCGGTGGGCGTCGCTCATCAGGACGCGGGCGTGGGGGAACAGGGCGTCCAGCTGGCGGATGCGGTCCCCGTTGGCCTCGAGGATGGTGACGTCAGCGCCGGCGCCCACGGCGGCGCGTGCGGCGTGCTCGCCCACGGTGCCGCCGCCGATCACCAGCACGGTGGAGGGGACCACACCGGGCACGCGGCCCAGCAGGATGCCCGAACCGCCGGCGTGGAACTGCAGGTGGTGCGCGGCGTTGGCGATCGCCAGGCGCCCCGCGATCTCGGACATCGGACGCAGCAGCGGGAGGGTCCTGCCCACGCGCACGGTCTCGTAGGCGATGCCGGTGACACCGCTGTCCAGCATGGCCTCGGTCAGCTCACGGCTGGCCGCGAGGTGCAGGTACGTGAACACGGTGAGGTCGGAGCGCAGGAACCCGTACTCCGCGGGGATCGGCTCCTTGACCTTCACGAGCAGCTCGGCCTGGGCCCACGCCTCTTCCTGGGAGGTGAGCTGCGCGCCCGCCTCGCGGTAGTCGTCGTCGGAGAACCCGGCCCCAAGACCGGCGCCCTCCTCCACGAAGACCTCGTGGCCCTGGGCGGTCAGCGAGGTGACCATGGTGGGGGTGAGGCCCACACGGGCTTCTTCGGGCTTGATCTCGCGGGGGACGGAGATTCTCATGACGGCACGCTCCTCGTGGGAAGTCCATGGGCGGCGCGCAGCACGAGGGGATGTGCTCGGACTCCGCGCTGAGCCCCTGATGTGTCCCCATTGTGTCCCACGGGACTGACAGGGAGCAGGGGCCCTCCCGAATGTGACCGAGCGCCCGCCCCCACACGGGAACGGGCGCTCGGGAGCCGCACGGCGCGGCGGAGACAGAGGTCAGCGTGCCTGGATCTGCGCGGCCGCCTCGGGGTCCGAGTCGTTCAGGAACTTCTCGATCCGGGCGGCCTCGTCCGACTCACCGATCTGCGCGGCGGCCTGGCCGAGCGCGGCGAGCGCCCGCAGGAACCCGCGGTTGGGCTCGTGCGCGTACGGCACCGCGCCGTGGCCCTTCCAGCCGTGGGCGCGCAGCGAGTCCAGGCCGCGGTGGTAGCCCACGCGGGCGTACGCGTAGCCCTCCAGGGTGCGCCCGTCCGCGAGCGCCTCCTCCGCGAGGATCGCCCACGGCAGCTGCTCCTTGGGGAACGCGGCGGCGAGGTCCTCGGCCTCGTCACCGGCCTCGAAGCGCGCGGTCATCGCCTCGTTCTCCTCCAGGTGCGTGGGCGCCGGTTCGTCCAGCAGGTTCTTGCCGAGCAGTGCCACGGTGGTTCCTTTCCACGGTCGTGCGGGGTTCGCTGCCACTGTACGCACGGTTCACGACGCCGCTCCACAGCACAGCGGCGCCCCGCACGCGAACGTGCGGGGCGCCGGAGAGGAACGTGCGGGTGGCGCTACTTGATGGACGTGCCCGCGGAACCGAGGTTCTGGCAGGCCTCCACCACGCGGGCGGCCATGCCGGTCTCGGCCTCGGCGCCCCACACTCGGGGGTCGTACTTCTTCTTGTTGCCGACCTCGCCGTCGATCTTCAGGACGCCGTCGTAGTTGCTCAGCATGAAGCCGGCCACGGGGCGGGTGAACGCGTACTGGGTGTCGGTGTCCACGTTCATCTTGATCACGCCGTAGGAGACGGCGTCCGCGATCTCCTGGGCGGTGGAGCCGGAGCCGCCGTGGAACACGAGGTCGAACGGGCGGTCCTTGCCGATCTTCTTCCCGACCTCGTCCTGGATCTCCTTGAGCAGCTCGGGGCGCAGACGCACGTTGCCGGGCTTGTAGACGCCGTGGACGTTGCCGAAGGTCAGGGCGGTGATGTAGCGGCCCTTCTCGCCGGCGCCGAGCGCCTCGATGGTCTTCATGCCGTCCGCCACGGTGGTGTAGAGGGAGTCGTTGATCTCGCCGACCACGCCGTCCTCCTCGCCGCCCACGGCGCCGATCTCGACCTCCAGGATGATGTGCGCCTTGTGGGTGCGCTCCAGCAGCTCCTGGGCGATCTTCAGGTTCTCGTCCAGGGCGATCGCGGAGCCGTCCCACATGTGCGACTGGAAGATGGGGTCCTCACCGCGTGCCACGGCCTTCTCGGACTCGGCGAGCAGCGGGAGCACGAAGCCCTCGAGCTTGTCCTGCGGGCAGTGGTCGGTGTGCAGGGCAATGTTGACGTCGTACTTCTTGGCCACCTCCCGGGCGAACGCAGCCATGGCCAGCGAACCCGTGACCATGTCCTTCACGGAGGAGCCGGACCAGTACGCCGCACCGCCGGTGGAGGCCTGGATGATGCCGTCCGAACCGGCCTCGGCGAAACCGCGGATCGCGGCGTTCAGCGTCTGCGAGGAGGTCACGTTGATGGCCGGGTACGCGAAGCCCTTCTCCTTGGCCCGGTCGATCATCTCGGAGTAAACGTCAGGGGTTGCGATGGGCATGGAGTGCTCCTTCTTCTGGGTTCCCGATGCACGGTTGGACCGCGGCCTGAGGCCTGTTCCCAGTCTAGGCGACCGGGGGCCTGGCTCCTGTGGCGCGGATCATGATTCGGCCGCCGTCACATGCTTTTCGCAGGTCCGCGGCGGGCACGACGCCGCCGCGCCAGCACCGCGCCCCGGTCCCGCGTGTTTGCGGTACCGGGGCGCGGCAGCTCAGCTCACGGCCTTACAGCCGCCAGCACGAGCTGGTCTGCGGGATGCCGTTGAAGCGGGCGTCCAGGTAGGCGAGCATCGAGGGGATGCCCTCCACGTAGCCGCCCAGGTGGGTGGGAGTCACCAGTGTCTGCAGGGACACGTTCGTCCCGGAGGTGCACCAGCTCTTGGCGAGGTTGCGCCCCGCCTGGTAGGGCACGACGTCGTCCGCGAGCCCGTGCGCGACCCGCACCGGCACGGCGGGGTGGCGGCCCGCGGCACCGTTGTCCTGAGCCTTGAGATACTCCTTCAGCTCAGGGTCCTCGAGCAGCTGGGAGAACGAGCGACCGTCCGCCGTGAGGGTCGTGGAGGGCACCAGGGCTTCACCCAGGACACCCCCGATGACGCAGCTCTCCTGGGCCTTGTCGTAGCGCTTCTGTCCCTCCACGTTGAGCTTGCTCCGCACGTCCACCCCGGAGTCCTGGGCGGCGCCCATCACGTAGAAGGACAGGCCCGTGAACAGGCTGGAGTCGATCTTCTTGCCCGTGGCCACGAGGTCCGCGGGCGGGGCGCCCACCCACGCGCTCTTGATCTTCAGCTCGGGGGCGTACTGGGGTGCCATCTCCACGGCGGAGGCGGTGGCTCCGCCACCCTGCGAGTAGCCCACGGCGGCCACGGGCGTGGTGGCGTCCATGCCTTTCACGCCGAGGCGCTGCGCGGCACGCACCGCGTCCAGCACGGCGTGGCCCTGGTCCACGCGGTTCATGTAGGTGTGGGTGCCCTCGGTGCCCAGGCCGATGTAGTCCGGAACCACCACGTTGTAGCCGGCGTTGACCAGCCCGGCCAGGCTGGTGCCCTCGTAGTTCATGCCCATGGCCAGCTGGCGGGAGGGGGCGCACGGGTCACCCATGCCCTGCGTGCCCGGAGACAGCACCACGAGCGGGCGCGGGCTGGCCTTCTTCCACGCCGCTTTGGACTCCAGCACGGTGCCCGTGGTGGGCACGGCCTGGTTCTTGCTGTTGGTGGTCTTGTACATGATGCGCGTGGAGGACGCGTTGGGCTTGATCAGCTTGACGGGGTCCAGGTAGAACGTGGACGCCTCCGAGCGCACCACGTCCCCGTCCGTGGCCGGCAACTGGGCCGGGGTCTCGTAGAACGCGCCGCCCGTGGTGGCGGAGAGCTTCTGCAGCGCCTGCCCCCGAGCCACGTCCTCCCACGTGAGACCCTCCTCCTGCAGTGCCTGGCCCTGGGCGGAGCGTGGCAGCTCCGAGAAGCCCCCGACCGGCGGCGGACTCGCCGGAGTCTCCGCATGTGCGGACTGCAGACCCGTCAGCAGCAGGCCGATCCCCAAGGCAAGAGCACCCGCTGAGCGTCGGAGGGGCATGGGCCGTGCAGTCGTTGAAGTGGGAGCCATGTGAACCTCCCGTGATGTGACGTGACTCACGTAACTGTACGGCAACTTGGAAACCCCGGCCAGGGTCCGAAAGACCACGTGTTGCCCCTCATTTGCATGCAATGACATGGGCTTGTATGGGCCATCCACTCCCGCCCTCGAGGGCAGCACACCCGTTCAGACACCACGGTGCCGACCACCCGAGGGGGTCGCACCCTCCGGTCAATTTGAAGCAGCACAGGAAAATTACGTGTAGAAACTACTGCTTTTCTTATGCATCAGACGCCGGGAGCATGGAGACATGACCACCTCACACACCGCCTCCCCGTATCTCAACGTCCGCGCCGCCCAGTGGCGCACCACCCCCGGGCGGGCCTCTGCCCACGAGCTGCACCGCAGCATGACCGGCTACGCCCCCACCGCCCTGCGCGAGCTGCCCGCCCTGGCCGCGGAGCTCGGCGTGGGCCGGGTGTTCGTCAAGGACGAGTCGGACCGCCTGGGCCTGCCCGCCTTCAAGATCCTCGGTGCCTCGTGGGCCGTGTGCCGCACCGTGGCCCAGCGGATCGGGCTGCCCGCCGAGAACATCACCGTGGAGAGCCTGCGGGACGGTCTGCGCGCTGCGGGCTCCCCCCAGCTCACGATCGTCACCGCCACGGACGGCAACCACGGCCGCGCCGTCGCCCGCATGGCCGCCCTGCTGGGCCTGCGCGCCCGCGTCTACATCCCGGGCGGTGTGGGTGACACCGCCGTGCGGGCCATCGAGGCCGAGGGCGCCCCGGTCGTCTTCGGCGGCCCCTCCTACGACGACGCCGTGGCCACCGCCGCGCGCTCGGCCGCCGGTCCGGACGAGCTGCTGGTCCAGGACACCTCGTGGCCGGGATACGAGGAGGTGCCGCGCTGGATCGTGGAGGGCTACATGACCCTGTTCGCCGAGGCCGACGAGCAGCTTGCCGCCGCGGGCGCCCACGGCCCGGACCTCGTGGCCTGCCCCGTGGGGGTCGGCGCCCTGGCCCACGCCATGGTGGACCACTACCGGGGCGTGGCCCGCAGCACGGCGGCCCTGCTCACGGTGGAACCGCGCACCGCGGACTGCGTGGCCCAGTCCTTGCGGGCCGGTGAGCCCGTCACCGTGGACACCTCTGCCCCCACCATGATGGCCGGACTCAACTGCGGCACCCCGTCCGGGATCGGGTGGCCCACCATCCGGGACGGCGTGAGCGCCGCCGTCTCCGTGACCGAGGACGAGTGCCGCCGCGCGGTGGGCGACCTGCAGGGACTGGGGCAGGACTCGGGACCGTGCGGAGCGGCGTCGTTGGCCGGGGTGCGCGAGCTGCTGGGCGCGCCGGGAGCGCGCGACGAGCTGGGGCTGGACAAGGACTCCGTGGTGCTGCTCATCAGCACGGAGGGGCTCGGCGCCAACCCGTTGCCCGCCGCGTGACACACTGAGCCACGAGACAGGGGCCTCGGCCCCGCAGCGCCTCTGACGGGGGCGTAGCGCGCACGGCGACGCCCCAGCGTCGTCACCCCGCGCCCTGCCGTCGCACCGAAGCGCCGTACCGACCGGACCCGCCCGAGAGGAGACCCCGTGCTGAACGTGGACCGGCTCAGGATCCTGGCCGAGCTCAGCCGCCTGGGCACGCTCACGGCGGTGGCCGAGACCCTCTCGTACAGCACGTCGGCGGTGTCCCAGCAGTTGCACCAGCTGGAGAAGGACGTGGGTGCGGCGCTCGTGGAACGGGTGGGGCGGCGGCTCGTGCTGACCGATCAGGGCACCATCCTGGCCGGGCACGCCCGCACGATCCTCGCGGACCTGGAGCGCGCGGAGGCGGACGTGCTCGCCGCCGCGAGCGAGCCGCGCGGCACGGTCACGGTGGCGGCGTTCCAGACGGTCGCAACCACCCTGGTGCCGGCCGCGCTGGGCATCCTGCGCCGCGAGCACCCCGGGGTCGAGGTGGTCTTCCGGCTGGGCGAGACCGACGAGGCCCTGGCCGCACTGCCCGGAGCGGGCGTGGACGTGGTCATCGCTGAGAGCTACCCCGGCGCGGTCACGCCGCCCACGCCCGGGGTGGTGCTGGTGCCGCTGCTCGAGGATCCGCTGCGGGTGGCCATGAGCGCGGAGCGGGCGGCCCTGCTGGACCCGGGCCAGGACGTCCTGGCCCAGCTGGCCGACGCCGCGTGGGCCGGCGAACCGCAGCACACCCCGCCGCGCGCGTGGCTGGGTGAGCAGTGCCGACGCCGCGGCTTCGAACCGCGCGTCACGTGCGTCTCCGAGGACCTCTCGGTGCAGGCGGCGTTCGTGGCGGGCGGGCACGCGGTGGCGGTGCTGCCTGAACTGGCACTGGGCTCCGCTCCCGAGGGGATCGTGACCCTACCCCTGGGTTATCCCCCACCGTGCCGCACGATCACCGCGGCGTGGCGGGAGAGCGCGCGGAACCACAGAGCGGCGCAGGCGGTGCTGGAGGCGCTGGGGAAGGTTGTTCAGCCGACCCGCTGACCGAACACGTGCCGGCGGATCCAGGCGTGCATTGTTACCGCGGCCGCGGCCCCCGCGTTGATCGAGCGCGTGGAGCCGAACTGCTCGATGGCCAGCACCGCGTCCGCCTGGTCGACGAGCTCCTCGGAGACCCCCGGGCCCTCCTGGCCGAACACCAGGACGCAGCGCTCGGGCAGCTCGAACGTCTCGATCAGCTGCGAGCCGGGGACGTTGTCGATGGCCAGCACCGCGAGCCCCTCGCCGCGCGCCCACTCCACGAACTCCGCGACGCTCGCGTGATGGCGCACGTGCTGGTAGCGGTCGGTGACCATGGCCCCGCGACGGTTCCAGCGGCGTCGTCCGATGATGTGGACCTCGCGCGCCAGGAACGCGTTGGCGGTGCGCACCACGGAGCCGATGTTGAAGTCGTGCTCCCAGTTCTCCACCGCCACGTGGAAGGCGTGGCGCCTGGAGTCCAGGTCCGCGATGATCGCGTCCATGCGCCAGTAGCGGTACGGGTCCGCCACGTTGCGACGGTCGCCGTTGCGCAGCAGCTCGGGGTCCCAGTGGTCTCCAGTGGGCCACTCGCCGGGCCAGGGGCCCACGCCGACCACGCGGTCAGCGGGAAGCTCCGGCTCAGTCAAGCCCCAGCTCGTCCTTGGAATAGGCGTACAGGCACGGCACGCCCGCGGTCTCCTCGATGCGCTCCTTGGCGCCGGTGCGGCGGTCCACGATCACGGCCACGGCCACCACGTTCGCGCCCGCCTTCTGCAGGGCCTCCACCGCGGTCAGCGCGGAGCCACCGGTCGTGGAGGTGTCCTCCACGACCACCACGTTGCGACCCTTCACGCTGGGGCCCTCCACCTGGCGGCCCATGCCGTAGGATTTCTGGGCCTTGCGCACCACGAACGTGTCGATCGCGCGGTCCTGGTCCCCGGCGGTGCGCATGATCGCGTGGCCCACCGGGTCAGCGCCCATGGTGAGGCCGCCGGCGGCGTCGAACTCGATGCCCGCCTCGTCCAGCAGACCCAGCATCACCTGGCCCACGTAGCGGGAGGCCTCGTGGTGCAGCGTCACCCGCCGCAGGTCCACGTAGTAGTCCGCCTCGATGCCGCTGGCCAGCGTGACCTTGCCCCGCACCACGGCGAGGTCCTTGATGAGGTCGCGCAGGCGCTCGCGGGCGGTGTCCAGGTCCACGGGAGAGAAGTCGGTACTCATGCGCCCAGCTTACGGGCCCGGGCGGCGCGGCAGCGGGGACGACGGCGCCCGGTCACCCCAGCCGGCCGCCGGACTCGCGCAGGTAGCACGCCGCGCACAGGGACTCGTAGGTCACGGCCACGCCGTCGATGGCCACCTGGTCCCCCTCGAACACGAAGTCCTCCCCCACCTTGCGCGTGTTGAAGACCGCCTTGCGGCCGCAGCGGCAGATGGTTTTGAGCTCCTCGAGCGAGTGGGCGAGCTCCATGAGCCGCTCGGAGCCGGGGAAGGAACGGGTGCGGAAGTCGGTGCGGATCCCGTAGGCCATCACGGGAACCTCGGAGAGCACCGCGATGCGCAGCAGGTCGTCCACCTGCTCGGTCTCCAGGAACTGCGCCTCGTCCACCAGCAGGCACGCCACGGGCTGGGCCTCCACGTGCTCGAGCAGAGCGTCCGGGTCGTCGCCCAGAGCGTGGCGCTTGAACAGCCCCATGACGCTCTCCCCCGGCGGGATGAGGAAGTCCACGGACCGGGTGACGCCCAGGCGGGAGAGGATCTGGTCCTCGCCCTTGGTGTCCACGCGAGGTTTGGCGAGCAGCACACGCTGCCCGCGCTCCTCGTAGTTGTAGGCGGCCTGGAGCAGCGCCGTGGATTTCCCGGAGTTCATCGCGCCGTAGCGGAAGTAGAGCTTGGCCACGGTCGGTCAGTCTATCGAGGCCCGCAGCCACGCCTTCGACGGGCGTGGCCAGCGCTGCACCCGGCCCTCCTCGGACACGGCCTCCACCGCGTACTCGATCTCCCCGGAGCCCGGGCCCTGAGGCAGGTGGGCCGTGTACTCGCCGTTCAGCGCGGTCTCCCGCATGGGCGTGCGGGTGGTCTCCGCATCGTCCGGCTGCCGGCTCAGCAGGGTCACCGCCTTCACCCGGGTGCCGCCGCAGCCCTCCGCGCGCACGCGCACCAGGGAGGGGTCCTCCGGGCCGGGGCGGCGCACGGACACGTGCATCATCCTCGGATCGAACACCCCGCGGACGCGGCAGTGCAGCACGTCCCCGTCCCGCCAGCCGGTGGGGCCCGTGTTGCGGGGGTTGCGCACCGCGTGGGGCTCCTTGTCGAAGGAGAACGTGTACCCGCGGACCTCGTAGCCCGGCATGGCCGCGCGCCACTGCTCCAGGGCGGTCTCGTCCTCGGGGATGCCGTAGCGCGGCACGTAGACCACCTTGTTGAGCACCACCGAGTTCACGTACGGCGCCAGCCCACCGTGGGGACTGATGCCGGTGTCCATGCGCAGGATCTCGAAGGGCCGTCCCCAGCGGGTCAGCAGCGGTTCCAGGTGCTCCGTGACGATCGCGTCATAGCGCTCCCGCAGGGGATGGTCGGCGGGCGGGCGCAGCACCAGCAGCCGCTCCTCGTCCAGGACCTTGAGCAGGCAGTCCGCGTGCTGGATGCCCCAGTTCTCGTAGTCGGGCAGCACCACGTGCTCACTCATGCCCGTGGCCGCGGAGGCGTCCTGGCGCACCTCGTCCCACGTGGCGCCGTCGAACGCGTTCTCCGCCACGAGCACCTGGGTGCTGATGAGCAGGTCGTGGCCGTCCGAGAGCACGTTGCCCCCGGTGAAAGCGTGCGGGAGCCTCTCGAACGGCAGCCCCAGCGCCCGGGCGAGAGCGGGCTGGGCCCGCTGGTCCACGGGCTCGTACTCGAGTGCGGCGAGGGGCTCACGGTCCGCGGTCTCCAGAGGCGCGCCCGGTTCGTGGGCCGTGAACGGGGTGGCGTAGACGTACCGCGGGCCCACGCACCACAGCTGACCGTGCTCGTCCATCACGGGGTGCGGACCCCAGTCGCGCACCCACACGGCGTCGTCTCCCTGCGGGGCGCGCACGAACGTGACCCTGTCCGGGGAGACGCCCTGGGACGCGAACCACGAGGCGGCGTCGTTCTCCGAGGCGGCGTCCGTGACGAGGACCCAGAGGTGCTCGTCCAGCGCGAGGTCCCGCAGCAGGGCTCCCGGCAGGGCCGCGGGCCACGTGACGAAGGCCCCGAGCGCGGGCTCCCATTCGGCGACGAGTCGTTTCTTCACGGGAGAGCGCCTTTCCATGCCGGCAGACGTTGGGAGGTCACGGCCCCTGCCCCGGCCGCGTGCTGCGCACCCTTCACCCTAGCGTCAGCAGGCTGGGGATCCTCCGCGTGCCCGAAGGGAAGCCGCCCTGCGGGGCCAGGGCTCGACCTCACCAGGCCGCACGGAAGTGCTGCGGCCCCTCAGCGGACGCGCCCCGCCACGGCGCGACGCCGCCGCCCCAGAACCACGAGGACCGCTGATCCGACGACGAACATGACCAGCGGGATCACGGAGCCCTCGAGCCCGAAGGATCCGCCCGTGAGCAGCGCGGAACTGCCCTCACCGGGGGTGTAGTGACCCACTGAGGTGCCCATGGTCGTGTGGGACACGGGAGCGCCCCACAGGTTGCCCTGGCTCCAGTTCCAGAACGTGTGGAACGCACAGGCACCCCACAGGCTCCCGGAGACCCACACCCACAGGCCCAGGAAGACCGCCACGCCGCACAGGTTCGCCCAGGCCACCCACGTGAGGCCGCCGTTGGCGCCGTGCAGCGCGGCGAAGACGATCGTCTGGACCACCATGGCGGCCACGAACCCCCAGCGGGGCGAGACGGCCTGCATCAGGTAGCCGCGGTCCGCGATCTCCTCGGTGGAGGACTGGACGGCGAAGCCGATCAGCAGCACGAGCGCCAGGGGCAGCATGCCCCACGTGGGTGAACCCAGGGAGGCGGTGCCCAGCACCACGTTGAGCCCCACCGTGACGGTGGTCATGACCACCGCCAGGACGGCTCCGATCAGGATGTGCCGCCCGGCACCCCCGCGGAACCCGAGGGACGCCACGGGGCGCTTCTCCTTGAACCGCACCCACGCGAAGAACAGCAGCATGGGGAGGATGAAGCTGACCGTCAGCAGCAGCTGACCCCCGAAGGAGTCCGTGGGCAGCATCAGGGCGAGGGGCGCCACGGGGAGCTGACCCAGCCCCATGATGAGCAGGGCGACGATGATCCCCAGCACGGGTCCGGTGGGGCGCCGGGCCTCCACCATCCCGTCCAGCGCGTGAGCTGAAGCCGGCGTGCTTCTGGGTGCCGGAGTGGGGTGGTGTGCGGGCACGGGGCTCCTCGGTGTCCAGGCCCGGTGGGCGGTGGTGCCCCGGGTCCTCCGCACACGCTAGACGCTGCCCCGCACCGTGCCCACCCCGCGGCTCGCTGCGGCCGTGCGCGCCGTCCCCGTCCTGCGTGGGCCGACGACGCCGCCCGCCCGGCTCCCGCGCGGACGGGACCTCAGACCCGCTGCGCCGCGGCGGTCCAGCGCAGTGCCACCAGGGCGAACCCCAGGGACACCACCGCAACACCGAGCATCGTGGCGGCCCACGCCCACGGGGCGAGGGACGCGGGGAAGGCGATCAGCGCCGTCGTGAGCGCGCCGGAGAGGAACTGGGTGGCGCCGAGCAGTGCGGAGGCCGCCCCCACGTTGCTGGTGGCCGAGGACATGCACAGGGACATGAACGCCGGCTCGCACGCACCCAACCCCAGGAGGCCGAATCCCACGCTCAGTGCCAGCAGGAACAGGGAGTCCGTGAAGACGGCCGCGCACGTGGCCAGGACACCGCCGGCAACCATGACGGCCATGCCGAAGACCCCCAGCTGGCCGGTGGTCATGCGGTGCGCGAGACGGTGGCCCATGACCGCGCCGCCCACCGAGGCCAGGCCGGTCACACCGAAGATCATGCCGAAGTCCGCCTGCCCCACGCCGTAGTGGTCCTGGTACACGTAGGACGCGCCACCCAGGTAGCAGAAGAGGTACACGAAGGTGCCCGCGAGCGCCCCCAGGGGCACCAGCATCCGGCGGGAGCGCAGGTGCCCGGCGTAGGCGCGCAGCACGGGTGCGAAGGCCAGCGGGACCCGCCGCTCCGCGGGCAGGGACTCGGGCAGCCAGCGGAACACGATGCCCAGGGACACGGCCCCGATCAGCGCGAGCACCAGGAACACCGGGCGCCACCCGAAGAGCTCGCCCACCCAGCCGCCCACGGCCGGGGAGATCATGGGGATCACCGAGGTCACGGTGACGAGCACGGCGAACGCGCGGGTGGCGGCGTCGCCGGAGACACGGTCCCGCACGGCGCTGTTGATCACCACGAACGCCATGGCCGCCCCCGCCCCCTGGAGCATGCGGGCCACCACGAGCACTGCCATGGAGGGCGCCGCGGCGGCGAGCAGGCAGGCCGCGATGAAGATGGTGAGTCCCAGCAGCAGCGGGCGGCGCCGCCCGAACGCGTCCGTGACGGGTCCCGCAACCAGCTGCCCCGCACCGAGCATGATGAGGTAGCCGGTGAGGGTGAGCTGCACCATCCAGGACGGCGCGGCGAAGTCGGCGCCGATCTCGGGCAGGGACGCGAGGTACATGTCGATCGCGAAGGGCCCCACACCCAGCACGGCGGCCAGGGAGAGGAGGAAGGAACGGGGCGGGCCCGCGGGGGCCGGCGTCACCTCGGAGGTGTTGAGGGTTGCTGTCATGGCTGAGCTTGCCTTCTTGCTGTCTCTGCCCGCACGGCGGGTGGCACTGGACGAGGATATAGCATAGTTGTACGCGTGTACTAGTTTTGAGGAGTGATGGTCATCGCAGGCACACAGGCCCGCGCCGTGGAGCGCCGAGCCGACATCCTCGCAGCGGCGTGCGAGCTGCTGGCGCGCGGGGGGACGGCCGCCGTGACCCACCGCCAGGTGGCCGAGAAGGCCGGTGTCCCCAACGGATCCATCCGCTACTACTTCGCCACGCGGGACGCCCTGCTCACGGCGTGCGTGGAGGACATCGAGTCCCGCCGGGACGCCGAGGCCCGGCGAGTGCTG
The DNA here is from genome assembly GCF_030407675.1 of Kocuria sp. APC 4018. NCBI lineage: Bacteria > Bacillati > Actinomycetota > Actinomycetes > Micrococcales > Micrococcaceae > Kocuria > Kocuria sp. APC 4018. Next base: position 108,902 of record NZ_JASDCY010000001.1, read on the forward strand.
GCCGAGGCGGCCGAGGACTCCGCCCGCCCGGGCCCGGAGGTCACGGCGCAGCGCATGCTCCGGGTCATCACCGGCCGGGGGCTGGAGGACGCGGAGCTGCGCGGCACCCTGTGCTGGCTCGTGGACACCACCCGGGAGAACGCGGAGCTGGCCACCGTGCTGGCCGAGGAGCGCATACGGCTCGAGGGTCAGGCACGCGAGCTGCTGCGGCTCAGCGGGTACACGAGGGTCCCCGCCGAACTGGTGATCTCCCTGGGCGAAGGCGTCATGTTCAAGCTGCACGTGGAGAACCGCACGGGCATCGCCCGGGAGACCGTGGCGGCCATGGCGGAGCTGCTCGCGTACCGGAGGGGTTGAGCCGCCCCGGATTCTCCGCGCCGGGCGGTGGGCGTGCTGCGGCGACACAGTGCGCCCTCCGATTCGCCCGCGCGTCCCCGCGTGCGCTCCAATGGACGGTGATGTCCACTCTCAGCGTGTCCCTGATCCTGCTGGCCGCCGTGGCGCGCGGCACCGGACCCATGATCACCATGCTGGTGGCGGTCCTGTTCCTGGGCGAGCAGCTCTCCCTCACGGCCGCCGCCGGGGCGATCGCCGTGCTCGTGGGCGTGGCCGTGGTCGCCACGTTCGGCACGCCCACCTCCACCCGGGACGACGCCGGGCCCACCCGCGGTTCCGCACTGACCGGCGTGCTGTGGGGTGCCGCCGTGGGCGCGTGCATCGCGGGCTACACCCTGTGGGACGACCACTCCATGGCCACCCTGGACCTGCCGCCCGTGCTGTACTTCGCGCTGACCTCGGTGGTCCTGGTGCTCACCCTGACCCCCAAGGCGTGGCGGCAGCGGCAGGAGATGGCGCACTCGTGGGCCGTGGACCGCAACCGGATCGTCGCGGTGGGCCTGCTGTCCCCGCTCGCGTACATCCTGGTGCTGTTCGCCATGCAGTCCACCCCGGTGGCGCTGGTGGCTCCCCTGCGGGAGTCGAGCATTGTGGTGGGCTCGCTGCTCGCGTGGTGGATCTACAAGGAGAACCGCCTGGTGCCCAGGCTCATCGGCTGCGCCGCGGTGCTCACGGGCATTGCGCTGATCAGCGCGTGAGCCGGACAGGGCAGGGTCTTCGCGCCCTGACGGAACCGGCGCGGGCCGGGCGGCGGCGGGACGGGCCGTAAGGACCGAGACCGGGACGACCGTGCGGCGTCGTCAGGCGGACCGCGTCCCACGCACGAAAAAACTTGCCGCGGCATGGAATAAGACCCCCGCCCGGTCCCGTTGAACCGGACATGACCACGATGAAGGCGCAGACATATCAGCAGTACGGCAACACCTCCGTGCTGGAGCTCACCGACCAGCCCATGCCCAAGGTGGGCCCCGGCGAGGTCCTGGTGCAGGTCAAGGCCGCGGGCATCAACCCGGTGGACTGGAAGGTCATGTCCGGCGGGCTCGATCCCATGATGAACGCCCAGTTCCCGGCGATCCCCGGCTGGGACGTCGCGGGCGTCGTCGTGGGCAAGGGCTTCGACACCCCCGGCGTCTCCGAGGGGGACGAGGTGATCGCCTACGCCCGCAAGGACTGGATCCACGGCGGCACGTTCGCCCAGTACGTCTCCGTGCCGGTGCGCACACTGGCCCCCAAGCCCGCGGCGCTGAGCTGGGAGCAGGCCGGCGGGCTGCCGCTCGCGGGACTCACCGCGTACCAGGTGCTCACCCGGCTGGGTCTCGCGGAGGGCAAGACCGTGCTGATCCACGCCGCCTCCGGTGGTGTGGGGAGCATGGGCGTGCAGATCGCCAAGGCCTTCGGCGCGCGGGTGATCGGCACCGCGTCGGCCAAGAACCACGACTACGTGCGTGAGCTCGGCGCCGAGCCCGTGGAGTACGGGGACGGCCTCGTGAAGCGCGTGAAGGAACTCGCGCCGAACGGGGTGGACATCGTCGCGGACTTCGTGGGCGGCGTGGTGGAGGACACCGTGGCCGTGCTCGCGGACGGCGGCCAGCACGGCTCCATCGCGGACCCCGAGGTGGAGAAGCACGGCGGGCACTACATGTGGGTCTCCCCGGACGCGGAGCAGCTCACGGAGCTCGCCCGCCTGGCCGACGACGGCAAGCTCACCGTCCGCGTGGACCGCACCTTCCCGCTCGAGCAGCTGCCGGACGCGTTCACGGCCAGCCAGGAGGGCCACGCCGTGGGCAAGATGGTGCTGACGGTCGACTGATCCGCACTGTGCTCCCCGGGGGCCGCGCCGACCTCAGCGGCACGACCCCCGGGGTTTTCCGCGCAGGCCGGGGCCTCGCAGCTCCGGCCACCTCATGACGATGCCTCGTCACGGGTGGACCGTGACGAGGCATCGTCATGTGCGGGGCCGTGCGGCGTCGTCGCCCGGGACTGCGTGGCCGGGACGGGACGGGCGCGCGGCAGCGAGGATCAGCGCGGCGCCATGCGCAGGGCACCGTCCATGCGGATGGTCTCTCCGTTGAGGTAGTCGTGCTCCACGATCATCCCGGCCAGCTGCGCGAACTCCGCGGGCTGGGCCAGGCGGTGCGGGAACGGCACGGACTCGGCGAGGGCGGAGCGGTAGTCCTCACCCACGCTGCCGAGCATGGGGGTGTCCACGATGCCGGGGGCGATGGTCATGACGCGCACGCCGCGGGAGGAGAGGTCGCGCGCGGCCGCGATGGTCAGCGAGTGCACGCCGCCCTTGGACGCCGCGTACGCCGCCTGCCCGATCTGGCCCTCGAACGCCGCCACGGACGCGGTGTTGATCACGAGGCCGCGCTGGCCCGCCTCGTCCACCGGCTCCTGCGCGGTCATCACCTCGGCCGCGAGCGCGAGCACGGTGAACGTTCCCACCAGGTTGATGCGCACCACGCGGTCGAACAGGGCGAGGTCGTGCACGCCGTTGCGGCCCACCACGCGCGCGGACGGGCCGATGCCGGCGCAGTTCACCACGGTGCGCAGCGGGGCAATCTCCGTAGCTGTGGCGACGGCGGCGCGCACCTGCTCCTCGTTGGTCACGTCCGCAGCCACGTAGGTGAGCCCCTCGACCTGGGGCGCCTTCTCGATCCCGCCCGGCAGGTCGATGCCCACGACCTTCGCCCCGCGCTCGATGAGCTGCGCGGCGGTGGCCGCCCCCAGCCCCGAGGCCGCCCCCGTGACGATCGCCGAAGTACCCGTGATGTCCATGTCCGCTCCTGCCGTTGTGGTGCGCGGCGCACGACGCCGCCCGGTTGCTGTCCCGGCCGATCGTACGGGCCCGGGCGGGGTAGTTCACGTCACACCCGCTCCGGGGCTCGTGGGGTCGGGGCGTGTCACACTCCCGGCCGCGGTGGAACCACCCGGACCGAGCCGCCCGTGGCGGGCGGACCTGCCCTCCACCCACCCCGTACGTGATCCACCCGGCGCCGAGACCAGCGGCGCTCACAGCCCCTACCTCCTCATGTTGTGATGGTTCCCGGTATTCAGGTGCCGGGAACCATCGAAGTCTGGCCGTTTGGCCGTTGTGGGAAACGAACTGTGACGCATTGCTGTTCGGGCAACCGGTTGTCACCTGCAACCGCGCCTACCCCAACGTGGCCATTCGCAGAACCGCGTGCGGTAAGATTGCCACACAATCTTACGGAGTAGTTCGTGCGGTCGGCTGAAAGTTCTATAAGGGCTCAGGAAAGAACACCTAGAATGCACACCCAGACACCCAAGTCCTTGATAATGTTCCGAGTTGTCTTCGGGTATCTGCTCATTAGTGCCACCGGGATTTCCCTGTGGTTGAGCTGGGTCGCCAGCCGCACCACGAGCACAGCTATAGGGTTAGGACTGCTCCTGATGATGGTGTCGGTGAGCGCGCTGGGCATCGGGGCGGTTTTGCTTGTCCTTGAGTCATCGCACCTAAAAGATTCACACCACCACACCCCCGTCCAGGGAATATCCCTCACTGGCGCAGCCTTCATCGCCGCAGTATCCGTTGTCGCCTCGATTGCTGTGACTTACCTGCATTTCATCACCGATGCCTCACAAGGTTTCGCCACTGCGGCAGTCAGCTACCCACCGGCCACAGCCCTGTGGTGCGGGACGCTGCTGTCCTTGACCGTATGGGTCTCTCTCATGGCCGTCATCGCCCAAGGCTCAGCAGCCCCAAGCGACGACCGCCACCCCGAGCACACGCGCACCTGAGGCTCGCA
>NZ_JASDCY010000010.1:0-60247 GCF_030407675.1 Kocuria sp. APC 4018
GGCAGGGGACGTACCGGATCGTGGGCCGTCGGATCGCGCAGGCGCTCGGTCTGCTCTCCCACCCCTACCGTGGCTGGATGGTCGGCTCGGTGCTCGGCTCGCTCGTGATTGCCGGGCTGGACATGCTCGGAGTGGCCGCCACGCTGCCCCTCATGCAGCTGGTGGCCGGTGGGGACCTGGAATCCGGCTTCGCCGCCGTGCTGGCACGGTGGCTCGGGACCACGGACACCGCCACGGTGATCGTGGCCATGGCCGCAGTGGTGGCGGGCGCCTTCCTGGTGAAGTCCCTGCTCACCATCGCCTTCCGGTGGTGGCTGCTGGGCCACTCCACCATGCTGGCCGCCGAGGCCGGGGCGGAGCTCTTCCGCCGCTACATGTCCTCCTCCTACATGGACCACCGGGGGCGCAGGCTCAGCGAGGTCCACCGGGCGCTGTCGGCCGCGGTGGGACAGACGTTCAACCAGGTGATCATGGGGTTCCTGACCCTGGCTCCGGATCTGCTGACCCTCGTGGCCGTGACCGCGGTGCTGTTCGCGGCCTCTCCCGTGGCCGCCGTGCTGGCCGTGGTCTTCTTCGGAACCGTGACCCTGGGGACGCAGCGGCTGCTCAAGCCCGCGCACCGGCGCATCGCCCAGGAACTCGCGGACAGCGGGCTGGCCACGTGGGAGGCACTGATGCCCGGGATCAACGGGTTCCGGGAGTCCCGGCTCAGCGGCACCGCCCAGCGGTTCGTGACGGGCTACGGCAACGCCCTGGCGGTGGACGCGTCCGCGCACCGGCGGCTCTCGATCGTGTCCGAGCTGCCCAAGTACATCCTGGAGATCGCCCTCATCGTGGGAGTCGCCCTCGTGGCGGTGGTGCTGTTCGCCCTCATGGATCCCGCCGAGGCGTTCAGCGTCCTGGGGGTCTTCGCGGTGGCGGCGGTGCGCATGGTCCCCGTGCTCAACAGGGCACTGGGCACCACCGCCTCCATGCGGGCGGGCGCGGTGGGTCTGGAGATCCTCACCGGGCAGCTGGACGATCTGGCAGCCGGCGAGACGCACCGCCCGCGGCGTCCCGGGGGTCTGCCCTACCGCGGAGACCTGGAGCTCTCGGACGTGAGCTTCGCCTACCCGGATGCCTCGGAGCCCGTGCTGACGAACGTCTCGGCACGCATCGCCACAGGCACCACCGTGGCGTTCGTGGGGGGCTCCGGAGCCGGGAAGTCCACCCTGCTGGACGTGGTCCTCGCGCTGTTGCGCCCCACGTCCGGTGAAGTGACGTGCGGTGGCCGCAGCATCTTCGAGGACCCCGCGCAGTGGCACTCGCAGATCGGCGTGGTGCCCCAGGACGTCTTCCTCATGGACGACACGGTGCGGGCGAACATCGCGTTCGGGCTCGAGGCCGACCAGATCGACGACGCCGCCATGGCCGGCGCCGTGGAGCGCGCCGACCTCACGGGCATCGTCGCGGCTCTGCCCGACGGCCTGGACACCCGCCTGGGGGAGCGCGGCGTGCGGCTGTCCGGAGGGCAGCGTCAGCGCGTGGGGATCGCGCGGGCGCTCTACCGGGACCCGGACGTGCTGGTGCTGGACGAGGCCACGTCCGCGCTGGACAACCTCACCGAGGAGCGGATCACCCGCACGATCGACTCGCTGCGCGGTGACATGACCATCCTGGTGGTGGCCCACCGGCTCTCCACGGTCAAGCACGCGGACCAGCTGATGTTCATGGCGGACGGCCGGATCGCCGCGCAGGGCACCTTTGCCGAGCTGCTGCGGGACAGCGAGGAGTTCGCTCACCTCGTGGAGCTGGGGAAGCTCACGTGAACCGCCCAGGCCCCCGGCTCGTCATGGTGAGCGAGGCCGTGCCCGAACAGGTGCCCCAGCATGCCGGGGGCCTGCTGCTGCGGGAGGTCGTCGCCGCGCTCGACCCCGGCGTGCACCTCACGGTCATCGTCCAGGACGGCGGCGCGGTGCGGCGAGCCGCACCCCATCCGCGCATCGACCAGCTGATCGTCGTGGAGCCCTCCCCGGGAAGGGTGGAGTCCGCCTGGGAGAGACGCTGGAACACGTACGTCCGCACGGGCGTGGCCGAGCCGTGGTTCGTCCGTCGTCTGCGGGAGTCGGAGCAGGCACTGCGGGCGGTCGCCGCGGCGGACGTGGTGGACCTGCAGTGGGAGGAGCACGCCGTGCTCGTGCCGTGGGTGCGCCGCGTGAACCCCCGGGCGCGCGTGGTGCTCACGCTGCACGACGTGGTGTCCCAGGTCGCCGAGCGGTTCCGCGACGGCATCGAGGGGTCCTCCGTGCGCTCGCGGCTGCTGCGCGCCCGCTGGTCCTGGGCACGACGCCGCTCGCTCGCGATCGAGGCGCGGGCAGGCGGAGCGGCACCCGGTGCGCACACTCCCGACGCCGTGGCGGTCCTCTCGCGGAAGGACGCCCGTCTGCTCTCGGAGGGCTCCGTGCCGGTGGCGGTGCTCCCGCCGCCGCTGGGGGGCAGGCACCGGGACGTCGTGCGGGCTCCCTCTGCGGCGTCTGCGGAGCTGCTGATGGTCGCGCTGCTGTCCCGGGAGGTCAACGAGGACGCCCTGCGCTGGTTCACGCTGCGCGTCCTGCCGCTGCTGCGCTCCCACCACCCGGACCTGCGCGTGCGGGTGGCCGGTGGCGGAGCAGGCCCGGAACTGACGTGGCTGGCGGGGGAGCACGGCGTCGAGCTGCTGGGGTTCGTCCCGGACCTGGACCCGCTGCTCGCCGCGGCACACGCCGTGGTGGTTCCGCTGCGGCGGGGAGCCGGACTGAAGTTCAAGACCGTGGAGGCGCTGTCCGCCGGGGTTCCCGTGGTCACCACCTCGGTGGGGGCCGAGGGCGTGGGCCCGGGCCGGTGGTTCGCGGGGGTGGCGAATGCACCGGAGGACTTCGCGGACGCCGTGCTCACGGTGCTCGCGGACCAGCCGCGTGCCGAGGAGCGCTCCCGCCGGGCCCGGCGGGAGGTGTTCGAGGCCTACGGGATGCGGGGTTTCCGGGAGGCGCTCACCCGGCTGTACGGCGCGGAGGCCGTGCCGCCCCTCGCCCCCGCGGCACACAGCGGTTGCGAGGTCAGCGGCAGCGAACGGCACGGCGGACAGACCGTGGAGCCCGAGGTCACGGTGGTGGTTCCCGCGTTCAACGCGGCGGCGACGATCGGGCGGCAGCTCGGTGCGCTCGCGCACCAGGTGGGGGCCCCGCCGTTCGAGGTGGTGGTCGCGGACAACCGTTCCACGGACGGCACGGCGGCGACGGCGCGGCGCTGGGCGGGCGCGTTCCCGTGCGGACTGCGTGTGGTGGGCGCCCCGGCCCGCCAGGGTGTGAGCCACGCGCGCAACCGCGGCTGCCAGCAGGCACGGGCCGAGCACATCCTGATCTGCGACGCGGACGACCGCGTGCAGCCGAACTGGGTCCGCGAGATGGCCCGGGCGCTGCAGGAGTTCCCCGTGGTCGGCTCGGACGCCGTGCCCGTGGTGGGCGGCGTGGAGCAGGCCCAGGAGTCCGGGCTGCACACGGTGTTCGGTTCCGTGGACTACGTGCTGTGCGGGGCCCTGGGAATCCACCGGTCGGTGTGGGCGGAGGTGGGTGGATTCGACGAGTCCTTCCCGGCGGGCCACGAGGACGTGGACTTCTGCCGGCGGCTCACGGCGCACGGCCACCCCCTGCACCCCGTGCACTCCACGGCCATCCTCTACACCCAGCGCCCGGACGCTCGGGGACAGGCCCGGCAGGCGTTCCACTACGCCCAGGGCCGGATGCTGCTGTGGACCCGGTTGGCCGAGACCGGGGTGCGGCCCCCGGTCTCCTTCACGGGCTCCGTGCGGGAGGCCGTCCAGGTGACGGCCGGCGCACTGCACGGCTGGGGGCGCAGGGACGGCGGTGCCAGTGCGCACGGGCTCGGCTGGGCGTGGGGGACGGTGGCCGGTCACCTGCGCTACCGGGTGCTGGGCAGGCCGCCCGCACCCCGGCTCTGGCCCTCCACCCGATAGGATGAATCGTCATCGGTTGCCGCCCCACCCCCGCGCGGGCCACCGCCGACTCGCGATCCTGACCAGGGAGAATGCGTGATCACCCCCCAACTGGGCGCCCCCGCGTCCGACCTCGTGACCGTGGTGGTGCCCCACTACGGGGACCCCGCGGCCACTCGTGCGCTGCTGCGCCAGCTGCGCGCGCAGCGGGACGTGCCCGGGCTGCGGATCGTGGTGTCCGACGACGCCTCGCCCGTCCCCTTCACCCTCACCCCCGACACCGCACTGGGTCCGGGGACCGCTCCCCCCGACGACCGCGTGGCAACCGGCGGAGCGGACAACGAACCGGCGCCCGCCCGCCCCGTGGAGCTCGTGCGCCGGGCGCGCAACGGCGGGTTCGGGGCGAACGTCAACACCGGCCTCGGCCGCGTCCGCACCCCGCTGGCACTCGTGCTCAACTCCGACCTGATCGTGGGGGAGCGGTTCGTGGCGCAGATGCTGGACGCCGCGCACCCGTGGCACCCGTGCGTCGTCGCCCCCCGGGTGCTCTCCGCGGACGGGACCGAGCAGCACAGCGGCCGGCACTTCCCCTCGATCGGGCACCAGACCGTGGAGTGGCTCTCCCCGCTCGCGCGCTGGCGCCACACCCGGGCCCTGCACGAACTGGTGGGGCACGACACCCGCGTGCGCCCGGACGCCGTCACGAGCGTGGACTGGGTGGTGGGAGCGGCCATGCTGCTGCCGGTCGAGCAGGTGCGCGCCGTGGGCGGCTTCGACGAGGGGTACTTCATGAACGCCGAGGAGGTGGACCTGCAGCGCAGACTCCGCGAGCACGGCATCCCCTCCCTCGTGGCCGGAGGGGTCAGCGTGGTCCACGCCGGCGGCGGGTCCTCGGACGCCGCGCACCGCCGCACCTGGCTCGTGGACGCGCGCGCCCGGTACGCACGGCGCTGGGGCCACCCGCGGGCGCTCGCCGCCGCACTGACCGCGGCCACGGGCGCAAACCTCGTGGTGAACACCGCGCGCGCCGCGGCCGGACGCGACGTCCATCCGGTGCGCGTGGCACGGGAGGAGCTGGCGCTGGTCCACCCCGCTCTGCGCGCCCGGACCGGGGGTGCCTCGTGAACGCCGCACCGGGCAGGACGCCCACGCTGCTACTCGTGAGCCCGGCGTTCCACGGGTACCACCGCTCGATCGCCGCGGCCTTCGAGGACCTCGGCTACGTGGTGCGCACGCACTGCTACGACTCCTACGCGTCCTGGGGCGAGAAGGTGCGCAACAAGGTGGCGCACGAGCTCCCGGCCCGGGTGGGGCTGTCCCGGTGGGGGGTCCCGGACGGTGCAGCGGCCCGTGCGTGGGCCTCCGAGCGGACCCTGCGCGTGCTGAACGAGGTGCGCCCCGACAGGGTGGTCGTGATCAAGGGGGACCTGCTGGACGACCGCGTGTGGGAGGCCCTGCGCGGCCGCGGGATCCCGAGCATCCTGTGGCTCTACGACGACCTCTCCCGCCAGCCGCACTCCCTGGACTTCCTCCGCGAGGTGGGCCCCGTGCTGAGCTACAGCGCGGACGAGACGGCCATGCTCGCCGGCCACGGCGTGGACGCCCACTTCGTCCCCAACGGCTTCGACCCCCGCCTCGCGAGACCGTGCCCGGCACGCCGCCCGGAGGTCGTCTTCGTGGGCTCGTGGTACCCCAACCGGGAGCGGCTGCTGCTCGCCGTGCACCGCGCGGGGGTGCCCGTGCGGGCGTGGGGCCGGGGCTGGTCCCACCACCCCGTGGACCGGCTGCGCACGTGGCGCTGGGCGCGCCCGGACCTCCCGGCGGAGCGGGACGTCCCCCTCGCGGACGCGTACCGCATCCAGGCGGAGGGGCTGCTCGCGGTGAACGCCCACGGCGACCAGGCGGGGCTGTCCATACGCACGTTCGAGGTCCCCGGCATGGCGGGGCTGCAGGCCGTGGACCGGGAGGACGTCTCCCGCTTCTACGACGTGGGCACGGAGACCCTGGTCTACCGCACGCCGGAGGAGCTCGCCGAGCTGGCGGCGCGGGCCCGTCGCGACACCGCCTGGGCGGAGGGCATCCGGGAGCGGGGACGACGCCGCACGCTCGCGGAGCACACGTTCGCGCACCGGGTCGCGCTGGTGGAGAGGTGCTGGTCATGATCCTGGGCAGCATTCCCTCGGGGCACCTCGCCTTCCCCCGAGACCTCGGGCTGTGGCGGCAGTGGCAGCGCGGGGCGCACCCCCTGCGCGCCGCCCGGGACCGCGCTGTGGGAGCGCTGCGCCCCGGTCGTGGACCCGACCCCGCCGGAGCACCCACCCTGCACCTCGCGTGGCGCGGTGAGCACCCAGCGGTGCTGCTCGCGGTGGACGCCACCACGCCCACCCAGATCGCCGCCGTCCTGCGCCCGCTCGCCCACCTGGACGGGACGGACGTGGCCGTGCTGTCCCCGCAACCCGCGCGGGACGCCCTGGCCGCCCACGGTGAGGACCCCGCACTGTGGCGCGGCACAGAGGCGCCCGGCACCAGTGTGCCCGAGGTGCTGGATGGGCTGCGCGCCGTGGCCGCCACGGGGGACTACCTTCCCGCGGGGGCCCGCGCGCACCACTGGGCGGGCGCCCTCGGGGCCGCGTTCGCCGTGGTCCAGCACGGTCTGCTCACGCCGTTCGCACCGCCCCTGCCGGCGGACTCGCTGCTGCTCGCGTTCTCCGAGCAGGACGCCGCGTTCTACGGCTGGCGGCGGGAGGACGTGAGCAGCCGGGTGGTCGGCTCGCAGCTGCTGTGGACCGCGTCCCGGCCCGAGCACCGCGCGTCCGGGTCCGCCGCGGGCCACCGCCCCGTGTTCCTGGGGCAGCTGCACGGCGCGGAGCTCCCGCGCCGGGACAGCGCCCGTGCGGCCCAGCTCTTCTGCGCGAGCACGGGGGCGCTCTACCGGCCGCACCCCGGGGAGACGGACAGACTCTCCCGCGCCCAGCACGCCGTGTGGCGGGCCAGGGGACTCGCGGTGGACCGCGTCGGGGACGCTCTCACCGAGGTGGACGCGCCCGTGGGCTCCGTGTTCTCCACGGGTGTGCTCGAGGCCGCCGCGCGCGGTCTTCCCGCCCGCGTCACGCACCCCGCCCCGCCGCGCTGGCTCGAGGCCTTCTGGGGCCGGTACGGCATGGCCCGCTGGAACGGGACGCCCGCCGGTGCCGCCGCCCCGAGCGGGTCGGCACCGGCCACACCCGCGCCCGCGGTGCCCGCCGAGGAGCCGGCCCGCGCGGTGGCGCGCATCCTGCGGGAGCTCGCGGGCGGCGTCGTCGATCCGAGCCACCGGGAGGTCCCGTGAACATCCTGTGCGTGATCCCCGTGCGCGGCGGCTCCAAGGGCGTGCCGCGCAAGAACGTGCGTTCCGTGGCCGGGCGCCCTCTCGTGGTCTGGACCATCGAGCAGGCGCTCGCCGCCCGGCCCGCCCTGGACGTCCTCGTCTCCACGGACGACCAGGAGATCGCCGACGTCGCACGGGCCGCGGGTGCGGACGTCCCCTTCCTGCGCCCCGCCGAGCTCGCGCGGGACGAGACCCCCACCGAACCCGTGATCCGCCACGCGATCGACGCCCGCACCGCGCAGGGCCGGCGCCCGGACGCCGTGATGCTGCTGCAGGCCACCTCCCCGGTGCGCCAGCCCGGCACCCTGGACCGCGCCGTCGCGCAGTTCGCGGAGACCGGCGTGGACTCGATGGTGGGGGTGGTTCCCGTGGCGCCGTTCCTGTGGGAGCTCACCGACCCGCCGCGCGCGGCCTACCCGGTGGATGCGCGGCCACGCCGACAGGACATGGGACCCACGGACAAGCGCTACCGGGAGACGGGCTCCCTCTACATCACCCGCACCGAGATCTACGAGCGCCTGGACAACCGGCTGGGCGGCGAGATCGGCCTGTTCGTCATGGCCGAGGAGGAGGGCGTGGACATCGACACGTTCCAGGACCTCGAGCTCGCCGAGCGGTATCTGCGGCGCCAGGAGCACGAGCTCTCCCGGGGGTCTGCGGACCCCGGCTCGGGAGGTGCGGCATGACGGCGGAGACGGACGCCCGCGCGCGGCGGGTCGCGGACGGGACCGTGCGGCGTCGTGCCCCGGAGCCGGTGCGCGAGCCGGGCGGGGGCGAGCTGCGCATCGGCCGGCACACGGTGGGCGCGGGGCACCCGGCGCTGCTGATCGCGGAGATCGGCAACAACCACAACGGCTCCGTGGCGCTCGCCAAGCACCTCGTGGACCTCGCCCAGGAGGCCGGCGCGGACGCCGTGAAGTTCCAGCTGCGGGACCTGGACGCCCTCTACCGCCAGGCCGGAGCGGCCTCGGACGGAGAGGACCTGGGGGTCCAGTACACGCTGGACCTGCTGTCCCGGTTCTCGCTGGACGCCGCGCAGATGCTCGAGGTGCTCGAGCACTGCCGGGCCCGGGACATCGACGCCCTGTGCACGCCGTGGGACCCGCCCTCCGTGCAGGTGCTGGCGCAGTACGGGGTCCCCGCGTTCAAGATCGCCTCCGCAGACCTCACCCACCACGGGCTGCTGCGCGACGCGGGCTCCCGCGGTGTGCCGCTGATCGTGTCCACGGGGATGTCCAGCGAGGACGAGATCCTGGACGCCGTGGCCGTGCTGCGGGAGGTGGGCGCCCCGTTCGCCCTGCTGCAGTGCCAGTCCACCTACCCCGCGCCGTACAAGGACCTCAACATCGCGTACATGGACCGGCTCGCGGAGCTCGGCGGGTGCCCCGTGGGGTACTCCGGGCACGAACGCGGCAGCCACGTTCCGGTGGCCGCCGTGGCACGCGGGGCGCACATCGTGGAGAAGCACTTCACGGTGGACCGGGACATGGAGGGCAACGACCACGCAGTGTCCCTGCTGCCCCACGAGTTCGCGCAGATGGTCGAGCAGATCCGCCAGGTGGAGCAGGCCATCGGCACCGCGGAACCCCGCCGGGTGACCCCCGGGGAGTCCATGAACCGCGTGAACCTGGCCACGTCCCTGGTGGCAGCCCGCACGGTTGCGCAGGGGGAGCGGGTGCGCGCGGAGGATGTCACGGTGCGCAGCCCCGGGCGCGGACTGCAGCCGGACCGGATGCAGGAACTGGTGGGGCGCAGGATGCACCGCACGGTCGCGGAGGGTGACTTCTTCTACCCGGGCGACCTGCGCCGGGAGGCGACCCGCGCGCGGACCTACCGCTTCGACCGCCCCTGGGGGATCCCCGTGCGGTACCACGACGCCCGGGAGCTCATGGGTGACCGGGAGCCGGACTTCCTGGAGTTCCACTTCTCCGCGCGTGACCTTGACCTGGACCCCGCGTCGGTCTTCACCGGACGCCTGCCCACGGCGTTCACCACCCACCTGCCGGACCTGTTCCCGGGGGACTTCGTGGTGGACCTCGCGAGCCCGGACCCCGCCACGTGGGAGCGCTCGATCGCGGAGGTGCAGCGCACCATCCACCGCACCCGGGAGCTGGTCCCGTTCTTCGAGGGCGAGCAGGACCCGCTCATGGTCCTCACCATGGGCGGCTTCACCCGCCACGGCCACATCCCGGAGTCCGAGCGAGCCCGGGGTTACGAGCGCATCGGCGCGGCACTGGCCCGGTTGGACTCCTCCGGGGTGCGGCTCACCGCCCAGACGCTGCCGCCGTTCCCGTGGCTGCTGGGCGGGCAGTGGTTCCACAACCTGTTCGTGGACCCGAGGGACACCGCCGAGTTCTCCCGCGCGTTCGACGTCCCCCTGACCCTGGACGTCTCCCACAGTCAGCTCGCCGCCACGTTCCTGGATCTCCCGTTCGCGGACGCGGTGGACCTGCTGGCGCCGCGCACCGCCCACCTCCACGTGGTGGACGCCACCGGTGTGGACGGTGAGGGCGTGCAGGTGGGCGAGGGGGACGTGGACTTCGCGGACCTCGCGCGGCGACTGTCCGTGCACTGCCCGGACGCGGGCTTCATCCCCGAGATCTGGATGGGTCACGTGGACGGCGGCCACGGCTTCTGGACCGCCCTGGAACGGCTGGAGCGGTGGTTCTGATGCTCGATCCCCTCGCCCTGTGGGTCACCCCGGTCTCGGACACCGGGGGAGTGGCGCGCTACGTCCTGGACGTGGCGCGCGCGGGCATCCCCGGATTCCGGCTGGCCGTGCTGTGCCCACCCGGGCGCCTGGCGGACGAGCTGCACGCCGCCGGTGTCGCCGTCCTCACCGGGCCCTTCGGCCCGGGCGCCGCGTCCGGCGGCTCGGGGGCAGCGATCCGCACCCCGGGCGTGGCTCCCCACGGCACGGACGGGGTCTCGCACGGGGTGGACGGCGCCTCCCACGACACGGACGGCGACGACGCCGCGCACCGGGTGGCGGGCACGGTCCGGGCGGCCGCGGCGTCGGCGGCCACGCTGCGCCACGCGGTGCGCACCCTGCGCCCCGCAGTGGTGCACTCCCACCTGGCCTACGCGGACCTCGTGTGCGCCGCGGTCCTTCGGGGGCTGCGCGTGCCCGGTGTCCCGGGACGCGCACGCGTCGGGGGCGTGCCGCTGCTGGTCAGCACCGAGCACGGGATCGCGGGCGACCCCGGGCTCTACCACGCGAACCCACGGCGTGCCCGCGCGATGGCCGCCCTGCACACGCGCAGGCTGCGGCGCACGGACGCGGCGATCGCCGTGTCGCACGCAACCGCGGCGGTGATGCGGGAGCGGTGGGGCGCCCGCGGCGTCGTCGTGGTCCCCAACGGGATCGACCGCCCGGAGCCCACGGCCGCGCCGCGCCCTGCACCGGACGCCCCGCGCGTGCTGTCCCTGAGCCGGCTGGCTCCGGAGAAGAACCTGGACGCCCTGCTCGACAGCCTGGCCCTGCTGCGCACCACCCACCCTGGAGCGCGGCTCACCCTGGCCGGGGAGGGGGAGGAGCGCCACCGGCTCCTGGCGCGCGTCGAACGCCTCGGCCTCACGGACCGCGTGACCCTGCCCGGGCACCTGGACCCCCGCACGCCCATGGCCGAGCACGACGTGGTGGTCCAGCTCTCGCGCTGGGAGAACTGCTCCTACACCCTGCTCGACGCCGCCGCGTCCGGGCTCGGGGTGGTGGCCACCGACGTGGGTGGGAACGCTGAGATCCTGCCGGCGCGGTGCCTGGTGCCCCCGGGGCACCCGGAGCTTCCCGCGGCCGTGGCCCGCACGGTCGCGGAGCAGGCCGATCCCCGCAGACGCCCCGGGCCGCCGACCGACTGGCCCACGCCCCAGGACACCACCCGCGCGGTGAGCGCGCTGTACACGATGCTTCTTGACAGGACGGGGACCCCCGCATGAGGACTCACACCGCAACCGAGACGGGCGCCTGGGGCGCCAGGGGACGAGCCGAGCACCGCGCGTCCCCGCGGGGAGGCGCCTCGGCCGTGCAGCGGATGCTCGCGGACCGCTTCACGGGCGTGGAGACGGCCGGCATCCGGCAGGGTGTCTCCAGCGCGATCCCCGTGCTGCTGCTGTTCGCCGCCGCGGTGTGCGAGGGACAGGAGATCCCGGGCGCCCCGCTGCCCCTGAGCTCGGTGGCACTCGTGCCCCTGGTGCTGGGCTCGCTCTTCTTCGCCTCCACGGCGCCACCGCGACCCACCTGGTTCCCCCTGGCGATCGTGCTCGTGCCCGTCTGGATGGCGGTGGCCTCCGTGCTCAACGGCGAGGTGGACGCCAAACGGATCGCGAGCATCTCGCTGTGGGCGGCCACTGCCCTGGTGCTCTCCTCCGGGCGGATTCCCCTGTTCATGGCGGCACGGGGGCTCGCGCTCGGGATCACGGTGGCCGGAGCGCACGCCCTGGCCACCATCGGCAGCAGCGCCTACGAGGGCCGCGTCACGGGCTGGTTCGGGGACCCCAACACCGCCGGCCTCTTCCTGCTCACCGTGCTGCTGCTGAGCCTGCCGTACCTGCCGTCCAAGAAGACCACCGTGGTGGTGCTGCTCGTGGGGATCACCGCGCTGGTGATGACGTTCTCCCGCACCACCTGGCTCGCGGCAGGAATCGCCCTCCTCTGGATGGTGCTCGGAGGGCGGCTCAACAGGATCCTGGGCGTGCTGGGTGTGGTGGCCGCGGTCGCCTGGATCCTCCGGCTGCCGGACTCCGTGGCCACCACGGGGCCGTTCGAGGGGCGGGAGGGCTCGGACGCGCTGCGTGAGCGCATCTCCGAGCAGGAGCAGCTGCTCGTGGCCCAGCAGCCGCTCGTGGGCAACGGGGCGGGCAGTGCGCAGGTGCAGCTGGACGACATGACGTTCTTCTTCCACGACTCCTACCTGGCCATCCGGGCAGAGGCCGGGTGGATCGGCTTCGCCCTGGTGGTGGGGCTGTTCGCGGCCACGTTCGTGGCGCTCGTGGCGCTGCCCACCGCGCGACGCTCGGTCTGGCTCGAGGGGGCACTTGTGGCGCTGGCGGTGTGTGCCACCAACCTGGGCGAGGTGTTCCTGGCCATCCCGGGTGCGCTGGTGCTGGGCTTCGCCGGCCACCACCTGGCGGTGCAGCGGGCGCAGCTGCGGGCGGAGCGCGAGCAGGAGCGGCTCGACAGGTGGGCCAGACGGATCGCGCGCGGTCAGGTCGCGGGGAACCTGAAGTGAGCGGGCGCATCGTCCTGGTGGCCGGCCACGGGGACCTGGGCGGGGGTGAGGTCATGCTCCTCGCGTGCGCGGACGCCCTCACCGCCGTGGGGATGGAACCCGTGGTGGTGGCACCCACCGCCCCCTCGCACGTGCTCTCGGCGGCCCGGTGCGCGGGCCACGCCACCGTCGAGGTGCCCACCCACCCGGAGGATCCCTGGTGGCGGGCCGCCCGGGCCACCCGCAGGGCCGTGGCGGGTGTGCGGGCGCAGGATGCCGGAGCGCCCGTGTGGTGCCACGGTCTGCGTCCGGTGGTGGCCACGGCTGGGATCCCGGGACGCATCGCGCACGTCCACCGTGTTCCGACCCGCGCGCAGATGCCGGTGCTGGCCGCCGCGGCCGCCGGCAGCCGGGCCGTGGTGGTTCCCTCCGAGTCCACGCGCGGGTTCCTCCCCCGTCACCTGGCCCGCCGCGCCCACGTCCTCGGCAACTGGAGCGAGGACACCTCCCTCGGTCCCGGAACCCGCGGAGACCACGACGGCGCCCCGGCGGCCGAGCCGTTCGACGCCACCGCCCCGCGTGGTCGCCGGACCGGGGAGCCGCCGGTCGTGGGGTACCTGGGGCGGATCGCCCCGGAGAAGGGCCTGGTGGACCTGGTGAAGGCCGTGGAGCTGCTCGACGAGCAGGGCGTGGCGCTGCGGCCGGTGGTGCGCGTGGGCGGGGAGGCGCTGTTCGTCTCCGAGGAGCAGGCGGAGGAGCTCTCACGGGCCATGGGAAGGCTGGGGGCCAGGCTGCTCCGGGAGGGGGGGGTGCAGCGCCGTGACTTCCTCTCGCGCGTGGACGTGCTCGTGTGCCCCTCCCGGGTGCCGGAGTCGTTCGGTCTCGTGGCCGCTGAGGCCATGGCCGCCGGGGTGCCCGTGGTGGTCACCGACGCCGGCGCGCTTCCCGAGGTGGTGGGCCCCGACCACCCCTGGGTGGCGGGCGTCGAGGATCCGGTGTCACTCGCGTGCGTCCTGCGCCAGGCCCTCGGTGCGCTGGGCACGGAAGCGGGCGAGCACGCCGTCGCCCGGGCCCGACGCCGCTGGGAAGCGCTCTGGAGCCCGGCCGCCGGCCGCGAGCGGGTGGCCGGACTGCTCCGGGACCTGGGGATCCTCCCGTGAGCCCGGCCGCGTCGGTCGTGGTCCCCACCCGGGGTGGCGCGCGGCGTCTCCCGGTGCTGCTCGCCGCGCTCGAGCAGCAGAGCACCAGGGACTTCGAGGTGGTTCTCGTGGTGGACGGGGACATCGACGGCTCGGAGGAGGTGATCCGGTCCTGGGCCGCACGGGGAACCCTCCGGCTGGAACCCGTGGTGCTGCCCGAGAACGTCGGCCGCGCGGGCGCCCTCAACGCCGGCATCCGCGCGGCCCGCGGGCGCGTGCTCATCCGGTGCGACGACGACCTCGTTCCCGGGCCGGAGTTCGTGGCGGGTCACGTGCGGCGTCACGAGGGGCGCACGATGGCCGTGGTGGGGCCGTGCCACAACGTCCTGCCGGACACCGCCTTCGCCCGGTCCTACGGCAACGCCGCGTCCGAACGGTCCCTGCGGGCCGCGCAGGACTGCCCCCCGGAGCGCGTGTGGCGGCTGTGGGGCGGCAACGTCTCCGTCACCTCGGACACGGCCCGGAGCATTGGACCCTACGACGAGCGGTACCGGGGCTACGGGTGGGAGGACGTGGACTACGGGTTCCGGCTGCACTCTGCGGGCATCCCTGTGCTCGTGGCACCGGAGCTGACCACCGAGCACCGGATGGGTGCCACGACCACCCGTTCGCGCACCGTGCGCGCCCTGCACGCGGGGGCCGCCCGGCGGCGCTTCCGGGAGATCCACGGCCCGCTCGCAGAACCCGCGGACGGGGGTCGTCTCACCCCCTGGCGGGTATCGGTGCTGGTCACGGCTAAACTGGTCACCGAGAGAACCCTTGCGGTCGTGTGCCCCGCTCTCGACGCCGTCTCGGACCGTCTGCCCCCCTGGGCGGCCGAGAAAGCGGTCGCCCTTCTCGTGGAGGCCGCCAACGCCGCCGGGGCGCGGCACCCCCGCCGGGCCGGCAGCAGGTTCTG
The DNA here is from genome assembly GCF_030407675.1 of Kocuria sp. APC 4018. Taxonomy (NCBI): domain Bacteria; kingdom Bacillati; phylum Actinomycetota; class Actinomycetes; order Micrococcales; family Micrococcaceae; genus Kocuria; species Kocuria sp. APC 4018. The sequence continues at coordinate 14,642 of NZ_JASDCY010000010.1, forward strand.
AGGGCCCCCGCCCGCACCGCAGCACATCGGACCCCCATCCGACGAGGAGACACCCCCCATGGCCCACGGCCCCGCCGTCACCCCGGCACAGGATCCCCCGACCCGTGCCGGTGAGTTCGCCCGCCCGGTCAACGGTGGAGCCCACGGTGTCCCAGGGGTCCGGGTGGCGATCGCCCACGACTACCTCACGCAGCGCGGGGGAGCGGAGCGGGTGGTGCTGGCCATGCACCGCGCATTCCCGGACGCCCCCATCTACACCACCCTCTACGACCCGGACGGCACCTACCCCGAGTTCCGGGAGGCCACCATCATCACCTCTCCGCTCAACCGGGTGGGGGTTCTGCGGCGTCACCACCGGTGGGCGCTGCCGTTTCTTCCCCTGGCTTCCTCCTGGATGCGCGTGCCCGCGGACGTGGTGCTCGTGTCCACGAGCGGCTGGGCGCACGGCTTCCGCACGGACGGCGTCCGCGAGGTGTACTGCCACACGCCGGCCCGCTGGGTCTACCTCCTGGAGCAGTACCTGGGCTCCGCGCCGTCCTCCTCACCCACGGGGTGGGCCATGCTGCTCGCCCGGCCCCTGCTGGAGTGCTGGGACCGCCGTGCCATGTCGTCGGTGCAGCACATGGTGGCGAACTCCACGGTGGTGCGGGACCGCATCAAGGAGGTCTACGGGCGGGACGTGGAGATCGAGCACCCGCCGCACCGCATGCAGGACAGCACGGAGACCGAGGCCGTGCCGCAGATGGCGGGTTTCGCCGGGGACGGCGAGTACTTCCTCTCCGTCTCCCGCCTGCTCCCGTACAAGAACGTGGACCGGGTCATGGAGGCGCTGCGCGTCCGGCCCGACCGTCGTCTCGTGCTCGTGGGCACCGGTCCCCTGGAGCACCAGCTGCGCCAGCTGTGCCCAGAGAACGTGCTCATGCTCTCGGACCTCTCGGACGCGCAGATGCGCGGCCTCTACCGCGGGGCAATGGCCGTGGTGGCGGCGTCCCACGAGGACTTCGGGATCACCCCCCTGGAGGGCTTCGCCTTCGGGCGGCCCACCCTGGCCCTGCGCGGCGGCGGCTACCTGGACACCGTCGTCCCCGGCATGACGGGAGCGTTCTTCGAGGAGCCCACCCCGGAGGCCATCGGCAGGGTGCTGGACCGTTTCCGCTCCGACGACTGGGACGAGCAGGCCATCAGGGACCACGCCCGCCGCTTCTCGGAGGACCGCTTCGTGGCGCGTCTGCACCAGGTGGTGGCCGCCCGCGCGGACGACGCCGCCCGGTCTCACCCCTGAGGGGCGTCCCACCCCACACCGAGTTCCCGGGGCGGCACGCGCCGCAGGACGGCGTAGCGCACGAGCCCGTCCACCGTGCCCAGGACGTGGCACCACCTGGTCACCACCGCCGCCGGCTCCCACTGCCGCCGCAGGGCCATGCCCACGGGGAACAACGGGGCGCGCAGGGCGAGGGCGGCCACGCGCAGCAGTGCGTCACGCCGGGGGAGCGGTTGTGCCACGCGCGCCGCCAAAAGCTGTGCCGCCCTGCAGTCCGCATGGGCCTGCAGGCCCCTCTGCACGACATTCCGGCGCTGGCGGTATGCCACGCGCACCGACTCCACACGCGGAACGGGTGCGCCGTGTGCTCGTAGACGCGCCGCGAGATCGTTGTCATCCCCGTGGTGGGGCACCGTCACGTCGAAGCCACCCACGGCACGGTAGAGATCCCGACGGATTCCGAAGTTGCACCCCATCAGGACGGTGGGTTCCGAGGGGGTGTCCGGAACCGGCTCCGAATCCTCGAGGTCACGGTCGACGAGCTGCTGCACCGGTGCGTGACCGTCCTGGAAGACGTGGTTGTCAAAGGCTGTGGCCGCCCCGGTCCACACGGGCGCGAGCTCGAACGCCTGGATCCCGCAGCGGACCCAGTGCGCGGAGACCACGTCGTCCGCGTCGCAGAACATCAGCAGCCCGGAACGTGCCCGCGCCGCGCCCACGTTGCGCGCGTAGGAGGAACCCTTCCGCTCGGTGGCCTCCACCACTCGCAGTGTGAAAGGGAGGTCGGGGTGATCGTCGACGAGGTGGTCCAGGGCGCCCGGCGCCCCGTTGTTGACCACGAGCACCTCGAAGGCCGGTGCCGAGAGCTGCCGCGCCAGAGCGGCCAGCTGCAGAGGGAGGGTCTCCGCGTCACGGCCGCACGGGATGACCACGGACACCACGGGGGAGCCGCCCGTCACCTCACGCACTCGTGGCCCGCCGTCAGACGTCGCGGGCGGAGTGGGAGGACGCCGAGGAGCCGGCCGAGGAGGACCTCCGGGACCGGGCGGGGGTGGCGCGGCGCTTGGCCCGGAACCCCCGCGACGACTTCTTGGTCTCGCCGTAGTAGGACGAGTAGCCGCGTCGGTACCCGCCGTAGCCGAAGCCGTAGTGGGAGGAGCCCACGCCCCGCGCCGGAGCCAGGTTGAGCACGGCACCGAGCAGTGTCACGGACACGCGCCGCAGCATCGAGGCCGCGAGCTCCACCTGCTCCTTGCGGGTGCCACCCACCTCGATCACGAGGATCGCCCCGTCGGCCGCCGCCGCGAGCAGACTGGCGTCCGTGACGGGGAGTACGGGCGGGGCGTCCACGAACACCATGTAGGACTCCCGCAGCTCGGTGAGCACGTGCTTCATGCGCTGTGAGCCCACGAGCTCGGACGGGTTCGGTGGGATGCGCCCGGCGGGCAGCACCATCAGGGAGGAGCCGGGGACCTGCTGCAGGGCATCCTGCAGCGCGACCTGACCTGACAGCACCTGCGTGAGTCCCACGGAGCCGTCCACCCCGAACACTCCCGCCACGGTGGGCCGACGGAGGTCGGCGTCCACGATCACGGCCGCCTCGCCCGCGTGCGCGAAGGAGTTGGCGATGGCCGTGGTCACGGTGGACTTGCCCTCACCCGGGTTGGGGCTCGTGACCACCACGCACCGCGGCGGGTTGTCCACGCTCACGAACCGGAGGTTGGTGCGCAGCTGGCGGACCGCCTCGTGGGCGGCGTCGTCCTCCACCTCACCGCGGTTGTTGCCCTTGAGGGACGGGGTCTTGGGGAGGATGCCCAGCACGCCGGCGTCGGTGAGCTCCTCGACCTCGTGGGAGGTGCGGATGCGCACGTCGGACACCTTGCGCAGCAACGCCACGGCGTAGCCGGCCAGCAGCCCGGCGGCGGCGCCGGCCAGAAGGTACCGCTTGGTGTTGGGGCTCGACGGCCCGCCGGGGACCTGGGCGTCCTCGAGGGGCACCACGCGCACGGGTGAACTGCTGCCCTCGAGGTCCTGGACCACCTCGGCGGTCGCCTGCAGCGCCGAGTTGGCGAGAGCCGCGGACTTCTCCGGATCGTCGGCGGTGGCGTCCACCTTGATCAGTGCGGAGTTGGGGACCACGCTCGCGGTGAGGTGGCCCGCCACCTCGTCCGCCGTCAGGCCAAGGGCGGGATCCTGGGCGATCTTCTCCGCCACCGAGCGGGAGGAGATCACCGGGATGTAGGCGTTGGCCTTGTTCTGGGCGGCGACGTCCCCGTTGAGCACGTCCCCCAGGGAGCTGCTGCCCGTGGTGGTCACGAACCCCGTGGAGGAGGACGTGTAGATCTTGGGCTGGGCCAGGGCCACGCCGAAGGCCAGCAGCAGCCCGGCAAGGGTGGCCGCCAGCAGCAGCACGAGGTTGGCGCGGGTGAGGCGCAGGAAGTCAATGACGGTCATGCCGGTCCTGGGGGTGGGTCTGTGCGGGGGGATCACCGACATCCGCGGGCGCGGGGACCGGAGGGATTCACCGGATCTTGCAGCGCGCTGCGTGGCAGATGCGATTTCCTGGAGTTTAGCAATGATTCACGGCTGCTCCCCGGAGCGGCACTGCCCCTACCGGCTCAGGAATCCCTGTGTGACCAGGTCGGACACGAAGTCCCGCACCTGCGGCCCGATCTCCGTGAGGGGTGCGCCGGTCGCCTCGGCCACCACCTGTGGCAGCGAGTCCTCCGGCGTGGACTGCGCCAGGTGCCAGATCAGCGCGGCGGAGTCGTTGAGGACCACGGGCCGGCCGCCGGGTACGAGCGCGAGGCACACGCTGCCGAGCACGGTCTCCGAGGGGGCCACGTCCACGGCGGCGGCACCCGGCGCGGGGCGCAGCACGCCGGTCCGGGCCGGAGCGTGCCGGGCCTGAGACGTGGTGGGCTCCGGGCCGAGCAGCCACGAGTCGGGCTGACCCGGTGCTCCCGCCGGGGAACCGGGCCCCCGCGGGTCCGGTGCTGCGGGCTGGTCCGGCGCCGTGGTGTCCGCGGGCGCGGTGCTCGGAGTCCCGGGAGCGGGGGGCAGGGGCATCGACGACGCCGCGTCCGGGCCGGGAGCCGGGCTCGTCAGGACAGTACCGGGGTGGGCCGGCGCAACCTCGTGGAGATGGACGGCGGCGTGCACCCCACCGGGGAGGGGAGCGGCACCGGGGGAGGCCCCGGCGGTCGGTCGGTCCGCCGTGTCGGGACGACGTCGCGCCTGGCCGGTGAGCAGCTCCGTCACGGCGCGCACGGGGCGGGACACGGTGGCTCGCGTGATCTCGAGGGCAGTGGGTTCCCGGCCCAGGTCCATGCGCAGGTGGTCCACGTTGGGGAGCGGCGCGCGCAGTGCGACGGCGAGCTTGCCGCCCACGGTGGTGGCGGCTTTCATCCGGGCCCGCCACTCCTGGGAGCGTGTGCCCTCGTGGGACAGCACGAGCCAGAGGTCGTGGGTGGGGCGGTCACGGTAGCGGGGCAGCTGACCCGTGGCGGCCGCGAACGCCACGGTGGCCTCCAGCTCTGCGGCCCGTTGCTCGAGGCGTCGCCAGTCGGCCTCGGTGAGCACCTCGGCCAGGTGCCCCACGTCCTGGGTCATCGACTCGGGGCTGCGTGCCGCGTGCACCAGGATGATCAGGGCGTGCTCGAGCGTGCGCGGCACGTCGCACGGGTAACCGGCCACGAGGCGGATGAGGCGCTGCGCCCACAGCTGGTCGAACAGGGCCTCGGGGTCCATCTCGAAGCCCGGGAACGAGCGGTGGATGTCCACGAGCCCCCAGTGGGGGTGCCGCATGGTCTGGGCGTGCTGGAAGATGGAGCCGGATCGGAACGTGGACACGGTGTCCCAGCCGTACTCGTGCAGCGCCTGCACCAGGAGGTCCGCGTGGGAGGGCCGGGTGAGGACGTCCACGTCGCTGCTCACCCGCCCCCGCACGTACAGCCGGGGGTCCGCGGCGTAGCCCTTGACCAGCAGGGCGTCCACCCCACGGGCCCGCGCCACCGCCTGGATCTCGGCGTGCGCCAACTCCACCCGTGCCGCCAGGGGGATGTCGGATCGCTCCATCACCCCAGGTTAGCGCGGGTTGGGAGTCACACGGCGCACAGTTCGCTGCGGGTGAGGAACCGGCGCCCGGTGGGGGTCTCCAGGGAGAACCCGGACCCCCGCCCCGGCACCGCGTCGATCACCAGCCGGGTCCGCCGCCACGCCTCGAACTGTTCCGCGGAGATCCAGAAATCCACCGGGCCCAGTTCGGACGAGTCCGCCGCGGTCAGCCGGGCGGTGCCCAGCAGCACGTCGGAGTCCCCCGTGCGGAACCCCCCGGCGGGGAAGCACATGGGTGCGGAGCCGTCGCAGCAGCCGCCCGCGAGGTCGCCCTCGAGCTCGGCGCGCTCGCCGCCCACGAGCACCTTGGCGCCCTCCTTCTTGCCGATGTCCAGGTAGGAGAGGATCTTCTCCAGCTGGTCGGTGGAGGCCTGCGCGCCGATCATGGTGTCGGTGTCCAGGGGGTTGCCGGCCTTGATCTGCGTGACGCGCTCGATGCCGTCCGCCAGGAAGGAGTCGTAGATGGACTCCTGGATCAGGGCGCGGGACGGGCACGTGCAGACCTCGCCGGAGTTCAGGGCGAAGAACGCGAAGCCCTCCAGGGACTTGTCGTAGAAGCCGTCCTTCTCCCGTGCCACGTCCTCGAAGAAGATGTTGGGGGACTTGCCACCCAGCTCCAGGGTGACGGGGATGATGTTCTCCGAGGCGTACTGCATGATCAGCCTCCCCGTGGTGGTCTCGCCCGTGAACGCGATCTTGCGGATCCGCTTGTTGGACGCCAGCGGCTTGCCGCACTCCACGCCGAAGCCGTTGACGATGTTCACCACGCCGTCCGGGACCAGGTCCTGGATCAGCTCCATGAGCACCATGATGGACGCCGGGGTCTGCTCCGCGGGCTTGAGCACCACGCAGTTGCCCGCGGCCAGCGCGGGGGCGAGCTTCCACACGGCCATGAGGATCGGGAAGTTCCACGGGATGATCTGGCCCACCACGCCCAGGGGCTCGTGGAAGTGGTACGCCACGGTGTCCTCGTCCAGCTGGGACAGGTGGCCCTCCTGCGCGCGGATGGCACCGGCGAAGTACCGGAAGTGGTCGATGGCCAGGGGGATGTCCGCGTTGAGCGTCTCCCGCACGGGCTTGCCGTTGTCCCAGGTCTCGGCCACCGCGATGGTCTCGAGGTGCTGCTCCATGCGGTCCGCGATCTTGTTCAGCATGAGCGCGCGCTGCGCGGGGGTGGAGGCGTTCCAGGAAGGGGCGGCGGCCCAGGCGGCGTCGAGCGCGGCCTCGATGTCCTCGGCGGTGCCCCGGGCCACCTCGGTGAACGCCCGGCCCGTGACGGGGGTGACGTCCTCGAAGTACTGACCCTTGACAGGCGGAACCCACTGGCCCCCGATGAAGTGCTCGTGGCGGGGCTTGAAAGTGACGACGGATCCGTCCGTGCCTGGCTGGCTGTACACGCTCATGGTGACCATCCTTGGATCGGTAGTGAGGTGGATCACAGCCTAGTGCCCAGCGCTGACACGATCGACCCCCGCACGCCACGGGGCGGCCCGGGATCAACCCGAGCCGCCCCGTTCGCAGAAGGTGCCGGCGGTGACGCGCGTGCTACACGGTGCGCTGCCCGTCCGTCGCCCCGGGTGAGGTCTGGGACAGCGTGGCACCGGACGCCGACGCCGCGTGCTCCGGTTCGCGCGCGGAGGTGCCGTTGCCGGGGAGGCCGGTGGCGGCGTCGTCGTCCTTGAACGGGCGACCGGCCAGCGGGGCGTTGTAGCGGGGGAGGTCCAGGATGCCCTCGCGCTTGGATACGACCGTGGCCACCAGCGCCTGGCCGGTCACGTTGAGCGCGGTGCGGCCCATGTCCAGGATGGGGTCCACGGCCAGCAGCAGGCCCACGCCGTCCAGGGGCAGGCCCAGGGTGGACAGGGTCAGGGTGAGCATGACCGTGGCGCCGGTGGTTCCCGCGGTGGCGGCCGAGCCCAGCACGGAGACCAGCGCGATCAGCACGAAGTGCATGGGCATGAGCTCCACGCCGTAGAACTGGGCCACGAAGATCGCGGCGACCGCCGGGTAGATCGCGGCGCAGCCGTCCATCTTGGTGGTTGCACCCAGCGGGATGGCGAAGGACGCGTAGTGCCCGGGCACGCCCAGGTTGGACTCGCTCACGCGCTGGGTCACGGGCATGGTGCCCAGGGAGGAGCGGGACACGAAGCCCAGCTGCATGGCGGGCCACACACCGGCGAAGAACTGCTTCACGGACAGGCCGTTGAGCTTGACGATCACTGGGTACACCACGAACGCCACCAGCAGCAGCCCGGCGTACACGGTGAGCACGAAGCTCACGAGCGAGCCCATGGAGGTCCAGCCGTACTCGAACACGGCGGTGCCGATCAGGCCCAGGGTGCCCAGCGGGGCCAGGCGGATGATCCACCACACGACCTTCTGCATGATGGCCAGCCCGGACTTCATGAGGCTAAGGAAGGGCTCGGCCTCCCGGCCCACCTTGAGGGCGGCGATCCCGACCACCAGGGAGACCACCAGGATCTGCAGGATGTTGAAGTTCACGGTGGTCTTGACCGTCTCGGGGTCGATGACCTTGGACGTGGTCTCCAGGCCCAGGAAGTTCACGGGGATCAGGCCCTTGAGGAACGCGAGCCACGAACCCTCCGTGCCGGAGTAGGTCTCGGGCTGCGGCTGGCCGGTGCCCACACCGGGCTGGACCACCACGGCCAGCACCATGCCGATCACCACCGCGATCAGCGAGGTGATGGCGAACCACATGAGGGTCTTCCACGCCAGCCGGGCGGCGTTGGAGACGTCGCGGAGGTTGGCGATCGAGGAGATGACCGCGGTGACCACGAGCGGCACCACGGCCGCCTTGAGGATGGTCACGTAGCTGGAGCCGATGGTGCCCAGCGTGGTCATGAGCCAGTTGGGGCTCTCCTCGGGGTCCCCGCCCATGGCAGAGGCCAGGGACCCCAGGAGAACGCCCGCGATCAGGGCAATGAGGATCTGCCACCCGAAGGAGGTCATCCACCGCGGCAGACGCCGGGTACTTTCTGCGGAATTCATGTGCGCCACGATAGGGCGGCGAATGGTAATCCGCACACCCCTCGTGACGAACTGTGACGCCCGGATCCTGGGACAGCCCGGGGAAGCCCCCGGGAATCCGCTCCCTACAGCGCCAGGGCGTAGGTGAGTGTGTCCAAGCCCACGGAGCCCAGCCGCAGCGCGCGGCTGTGGAAGCGCTTGAGGTCGAAGTCCTCGCCCTCGCGCGCCATGGCCTGCTCGCGGGCGTCGAGCCACATCTGCAGCCCGATCCGGTAGGAGGGTGCCTGCCCGGGCCAGCCCATGTACCGCAGCCACTCGAAGCGCAGGGTGCCCTCCGCCATCGCCACGTTGTGGCGCAGGAACTTCCAGCCGTCCTCGGGGGTCCACACCTCCCCTGCGCGGGCGCCACCGAGCATCTCGCCGAGCGCCTCGGGGATCTCGAAGCCGCAGTGGAAGCCCACGTCGAAGATCACGCGCACGGTGCGCAGCCGCTGCGAGTCGAGCATGCCCATGCGGTCCCCGGGGTCGTCCAGGAAGCCGAGCTCGTCCATGAGCCGCTCCGCGTACAGGGCCCAGCCCTCGCCGTGGCCGGAGACCCAGATGCCCATGCGGCGCCACTCGTTGAGCTCGCCCGCATTGGCCAGGGCCGTGGCGCACTGCAGGTGGTGGCCCGGGATGCCCTCGTGGTACACGGTGGTGGTCTCCTCCCACGTGTTGTGCTGGGAGACCCCCTCCGGCACGGACCACCACATGCGCCCCGGGCGGGAGAAGTCCGCACTGGGCGGGGTGTAGTAGATGATGCCGTCGTGCGTGGGGGCGATGCAGCACTCCAGGGTGCTCATGGACTCGGTGATCTCGAAGTGCGTCCCGGCCATCTCCGCCAGCGCGGTGTCCGAGAGCTTCTGCATCCACGCCTGCAGCTCCTCGGGGGAGTGCAGCTGCCTGTCGGGGTCCGCGTTCAGTGCGGCCATGGCCTCCTGCACGGTGGCTCCGGGCTTGATCTGCTCGGCCACGGCGCGCTGCTCGGCGTCCAGCTCCAGCAGCTTCTGCACGGCCCAGTCGTAGACCTCGCGGGGATCACGACGCGCGCCCAGGAACGACGCGAGGTGCAGCCGGTAGTCCTCGATCCCGCACGCGTCGGACTCGCGTGCGACCGGGGCGAAGTCCTCGCGCAGGATCCGCGCGATGTCCCGGTAGGCGGCGCGGGCGGCGTCGGACGCGGTGCGCAACTCGTCCCGGAGGGACTCCGGGGCGGCGGGATCCGCCACGAGGGAGGCGAAGAAGCCGTCGTCGGACGCGTACTGCTCCGCCTGCTGGGAGGCCTCCACGATCTGCGGGGCCGACGGCGGCCGGTTCAGGGAGACGGCCTCGTCCAGTCCCGCGCGGTACTGCTCCAGGGCGGCGGGGATGCTGGTCATGCGCCCGGCGATGTGCTTCCAGTCCTGCTCGGTCTCCCGCGGCATGGCGTCCAGCACCTGGCGGATGCCCTGCACGGGGGACTCGATGTTGTTGACCACGGAGACGTCCAGGTTGGCTTCGTGGCGGTCGCGCTCCAGTTCCAGCTCGTTGCGCATGGCGTGCAGGGTCACCCGGTCCACGTCGTCCTCCGGGGTGACCTCCTCCAGGCTCGCGAGGGTGGACCGGACGAGCTCGGCACGGGCCGAACGGCCGGCGGGGCCGAAGTCCGGGTACTCGGTCTCGTGCCCGGGGAAGCCCAGGAAGGTGGCGTCGCTCGGATTCAGGGCGAGGCTCTCGTGGAAGTAGGTCTCGGCGAGCTGGTCCGCCGCCGTGGCCGTTCGCTGCGTGGAACCCAGGGGTGCGAGGGGTTCGTGGGACGGGGATGAGGTGTCGGTGTGAGTCACAGGATGTAACCCTAGTCACACTGGCGACACGGACAAGCACCGCCGCGCACGGCGGTCACCCGGCAAAGCGCTCGGCGAGCTCGTCCAGCAGTTCCAGCACGGCTCCGCTGCCCGCCACCGGTCCGCCCGCGAGCAGCCCGTCCGCGCCCAGCACCACGGCCCAGGGGTTGCCGGGCCGGTCGAAGACGATGGCGGCGGCCTGGTCGGCATCCACCAGCGCCGCGCCGCGCAGGGCCTCCGGAAGCTGCTCGCGCTCGTCCTCGTGCGCCACCACGGCGTGCAGCGCCACCGGGCCGGTGTGGCTCCCGAGCTCGGTGAGCCGCTCGATCACGGGGGCGCACCAGCCGCACGTGAGGCTCACCGTCACCAGTGCGCGAGCTCGAGTGGCGGACAGACCCCGCAGCGTCACCACCTGGCCGTCCGCGGTGGTGAGCCCCGCGTAGGGGATCGGCAGCCGCTCGTAGTCCTGCGGCTCGTCGTCCGCCGGCTGCGGCACCCCGGACTCGTGGGCCGGCCCCTCCGTCGCGACCGCGTCCGCGGCGGCCGTGCCGGGGCTCACGGGGGGCGACGCCGCGGCGTCGCCGTCCTCGCGCAGGGTGCGGGGCAGCGGTGGGACGCGGGCGACGTCGCTCGGGTCGCCGGCCCCGCCGCGTGCGGGCTGCTCGCTCCAGAGGATGAGCAGCACGAGGAGCACGGGGATGGCGAGGCCGGTCACGCCCCACCACGGCAGATGGAGCACGGGGCCGTGGAACACGACCGCGGACAGGACGAGTGCCAGGGCGGCCGTGAGGGTGAAGGCGGCGTTGCGCACCACGGTGCGGCGTGAGACCGGCGCACGGGAGAGCCCGCCGAAGCACCCGCACGAGGCAGGATCAGGTGCCCGAGTGCCCTGGAGGACCACCACGGTGAAGACGGTGAACAGTGCCGTGGCCGCAAAAGTGCTCAGCAGCAGGAACGGGCCGGAGCCGAGGAGGAGGCACGCGGCCAGCAGAATCTCCCCCCAGGGGAGGGCGCGCTGCAACCAGGGGGCGCGCAGGGCTCGGGGGAGCGGTGCGGTGGTGAGGATGGTGCGGCCGGTGCCCGGCACCGCGAGTTTCGCCGCGCCGCTGAGGAGCAGCACGGTCGCGAGCGAGACGAGGGCGGAGACGGCGATGACAGTCACCGGACCATTATCCCCACCGTGCTGGGTCGCGGCCCCGTGCGCTGGACAGGGGCTGAGGCGGGTGCGCGCCCGGACGGGGGGGTCGGGGTGAACACACAGATGACAGGAACGGGTGTCCATGTGGACGCATGTATTATCGGCATCGAGTTCGGAACTATCTGTTTCCTAACACAGGGGTCGGGGCGTTCGTCCGGGTCCGATACCCCTGACAGACCGCGGAGGATTCCACCATGAGCCCAAGGGCACACGTCATGGCATGGCACTGCACGTCCCCCACGACGCTGAGCGCGCAGGGCCGGGGCTCTCGTGCGCCCCGGGAGTCCCCCCACGCCACTCCTGTGCCCGCCGGAGCGGCGACAGTGTCCCGGCGCACTCTCGCGAAGGGCGCGGCCTGGTCCCTGCCCACCATTGCGCTGGGAGTGGCGGCGCCGGCGTACGCGGCATCCACGGACGTCTACGGACCCACCATCTGCAGCTTGTTCTATCCGGCGGGTGCGAGCACCAGCTACCAGGGACTCCAGGTGTACCTGGGGGTCTACTCCACGAGCACGGTGATCCCCAAGGGGACCGAGTTCGCGTGGACGGTGACCATGTCCGGTGGTTCCAACAATGAAGTTCCCACCCTCAACTACAGCCAGAACTCACGGTGGTCACTCGGTGTGAGCCCGGTGTCCGGGTCCCTTGCCCCTAGCTTCACTGTTCACCTGCGGGTGCTGCAGGATGGTGTGACGCAGTCGGAACTCAATTGCAATCCCGCACTGATCTGGAACGACACGTACACGATCTCCCCCGGTTCGAGAGTGTCCATCCAGGGCACCACCACCATTTCCGACCCGAGCCTGGGGCAGGCGAAGACGTCCTCACTCGAGTTCAACGTGGCCAAGCGATACCCCACGTCGGTGAACACGACTGGGCGTCGCCCGCACCGGTACCTCAGCAAATCGGGGCTCCAGACCTGCTACCCCGAGATCAAGTACGTCATGACCGCTGCCTCCAACGCATCGACCTGCGGCGACGACGGCAATGACACCTCCACGACCTATCCGGACGGCACGTGCGCGAAGCTGGCGGGCACGTCCGGTCAGCAGGTCCTTCCCGCGAAGTGCTGACCGCAGCACGGCACGGCAGACCGGGCAGAGGAGCAGACCGGCAACCCCTCGGCGCTGGTGTGCCCCGTCCCGCAGGCGCGCTGTCCCGCTGCTGCGTCGTCCGGAGCCGCTACCGCTCCGGCTGCGTCCACCGCCACGCCCCGCGGCCGGGCCGCAGGCGCAGGCCGAGCCGGAGTCTGCGGGACTGGTGGCGCGGCACACGGCGCGGGTGGGCCGGAGGTGCGTCCTGCGGCTCGGGCAGCGCGCCGAGGACGGCCACCAGGGCGGCCAGCTCCTCGGGACTCGGGTTGCCATGCGTCACGGTGAACAGCGGGTCCGCGTCAGTGGTGGCGTCCGGCAGCGTGGCCACTGCGGCGTGGCGGGCGTCCACGGGCGTGCGCGGTGCGGTGCCGGACGTGTCGGCCCCGGTGCGGCGGTCCCGGGACCGCGCTGACTCCGGCGTGCTCACAGCGGGATGTTCCCGTGCTTCTTGGCGGGCTGAGAGGCCCGCTTGTCCGCGAGCCCCCGCAGCGCCTTGATGATCTGCTCCCGGGTCTCGGAGGGGCAGATCACGGCGTCCACGTAGCCCAGCTCCGCGGCCTGGTAGGGGTTGAGGAGGTCCTCCTCGAACTGCTGGGCGAGCTCGGCGCGCAGTGCCTGGGCGTCCTCGCCGTTCTCCTCGGCGGCCTTGAGGTCCCGGCGGTACAGGATCTCCACCGCCCCCTGGGACCCCATCACGCCGATCTGGGCAGTGGGCCACGCCAGGTTGATGTCCGCGCCCAGCTTCTTGGAGCCCATCACGATGTACGCCCCGCCGTAGGCCTTGCGGGTGATCAGGGTGATCAGCGGAACGGTGGCCTCGGCGTACGCGTACAGCAGCTTGGCGCCTCGGCGGATGATGCCGTTGAACTCCTGGTCCGTGCCGGGAAGGAATCCGGGGACGTCCACGAACGTGAGGATCGGGATGTTGAAGGCGTCGCAGTGGCGCACGAAGCGCGCAGCCTTCTCGGACGCGGCGATGTCCAGGGTGCCGGCGAACTGCATGGGCTGGTTGGCCACGATCCCCACGGTGTGGCCCTCCACCCGGGCGTAGCCCACCATCACGTTGGGGGCGTAGAGCTCCTGGATCTGCAGGAACTGCCCGTCGTCCACGACCGTCTCGATCACGGTGCGCATGTCGTAGGGCTGGTTCGCGGAGTCCGGGATCAGCTCGTCCAGGGCGAGGTCCTCGTCCGTGACCTCGTCCACCTGGTCGTGGTCCAGCAGCGGAGAGTCCTGCAGGTTGTTCCCCGGCAGGTACTCCAGCAGCTCGTGCACGAAGTCGAAGGCGTCCTGCTCGTCCGAGGCCAGGTACGCGGCGGTGCCGGTGCGCTCGTTGTGGGAGCGGGCACCACCCAGGGTCTCCATGTCCACGGTCTCGCCGGTCACGGTCTTGATCACGTCCGGGCCGGTGATGAACATGTGGGAGGTCTTGTCCACCATCACCACGAAGTCGGTGAGGGCGGGGGAGTACGCGGCACCGCCGGCGCACGGCCCCATGATCAGGGAGATCTGCGGGATCACGCCAGAGGCCCGGACGTTCATGCGGAAGATGTCCGCGAACATTGCCAGGGAGGCCACACCCTCCTGGATGCGGGCGCCGCCGCCGTCGTTGATGCCGATCACGGGGCAGCCGTTGCGCAGGGCGAACTTCTGGACCTTGACGATCTTCTCGCCGTTGACCTGGGACAGCGAGCCGCCGAAGACCCCGAAGTCCTGCGAGTACACGGCCACCAGGCGCCCGTCCACGGTGCCGTAGCCGCTCACCACGCCGTCACCCAGCAGCTTCTTCTTCTCCATGCCGAACATGGTGCTGTGGTGCACGGCCAGGGCGTCGAACTCCACGAAGGAGTCCGGGTCCAGCAGCATCTCGATCCGCTCGCGTGCGGTGTTCTTGCCCCGGGAGTGCTGCTTCTCCACGGCGCCCTGTCCTGCCGGCGCGGCAGCCTCCTCGCGGCGCTGCCGGAAGTCGGCGATCTTGCCTGCTGTGGTGGACAGGTCGTGGCTCATGACACCTCGCGTGGTCGTGGTCGGGGCGGGGCGCGGCCCCTCGGAATCCACCCCAGTGTAGTTGTCGGCACCGGGCGCGCACTTGTAGGAGTTCCACAACTCCGGTGCCCCGTCACCGCACGCGGCGCCCGGGATCTCCCTCCGCTCGGGGCGTGCGTTCAGTCCGAGCCCACGGCTCCGATGGTCACGGACCACTTGCGGACCACGTGCTCCGTGACCGCACCGTGGACCACCAGGGGGTCCTCTCGGATGAGCTGCTCCACGTGCTCGGCGCTGTCCGCGCGCAGCACGATCAGTGCGCCGTCGTCCCCCAGGGGTCCGGAGGCCAGGTTGACGCCGCGCTCCTGCAGCTCACGCAGGAAGGCGCGGTGGGCGGGGCGGTGCTCGGCCAGGATCTCAGACGGGCCGCCGTAGGTGTAGGTCAGGGCGTAGACGCTCATGCTCGGGATCCTCCGGCTCGACGTGGGGGTCTGGGCTGACAGATCTCAGCATATGCCCGGGCCGTGCGGGTACACCTAAGCTGGAGGAGACCCCCGACGGCCACGCCGTCCCGTCCTGTGAGGAGCAGACATGCACGCCACGGAGCAGCAGCCCGCCGCGGACTACCACCAGTCCGACCTGGAGGACGCGCTGCGGTCCCACGGCTACCGGTCGGTGACCGTGGTGGACACCGTGGGCTCCACGAACACCTGGTTGTCGGAGCGGGTGGCGCCGCGCGCCGGGGACCAGGGGCGTGGGAACGGCCTCGAGGCCGTGGTCACCGGTTTCCAGAGCCAGGGCAGGGGGCGGCTGGGCCGTGGCTGGATCACGCCCCCGGGCACCGCGGTGACGTTCTCGGTGGCCTGCACCCCCGTGGACCGCTCGGGCCGTCCGTGGCCGCAGGAGCTGATCCCGTGGCTCACCCTGCTCATGGCGCACAGCATCACCGGGGCGGTGCGGGAGCTGACCGGGGTGCCCGCCGTGGTCAAGTGGCCCAACGACGTCCTGGTCCGCGACCGCAAGCTCTGCGGCATCCTCGCGACCATGGTTGCGCCGACTCCCGGTGCGGCACCCACCGTGGTGGTCGGTGCCGGCATCAACGTGAGCCAGCGCGAGCTCCCCGTCCCCACCGCCACGTCCCTCGCACTCGAGGTGCAGGACTCCGACGCCGTCCCCAGCCGCGCCGGGCTGCTCACCGCGGTGCTCGGCCGGTTCGCGGACACCCTGGACCGCGCGTCCCAGGACCCCGCGGGGCAGCTCGGCCGCGGGGGAGAGCTGCGGAGCGAGGTCGAGGCGCAGCTGGACACCCTCGGCCGTGAGGTCAGCCTGCAGCTGCCCGGCGCACGGGATCCGCTGACCGCGACTGCCACGGGCCTGGGAGACTCCGGTCAGCTCGTGGTGCGCGCCCGGGACGGGAGGGAGCACGAGTACTCCGCGGGCGACGTCGTGCACGTGCGCCCCGCGCACGGTGGGGGCGGCCCCGCATGAGCGGACGGCACGGCCTGGAGCTGGCACCGGGCGAGGAGACCGTGGTGGCCACGCGTCCGCACCCGCTGGCGCTCGCGGGCCCCGCGGTGACCGCCTGGCTCACGGTCCTGGTGTACTCGGCGCTGCGCCGGGTCCTGGACCTCACGTGGCGTCCCACGGACGCGCCGTGGACCGGACTGCACACGTTCGTGGGGTGGTTGCTGCTCGCGGCCGCGCTGCTGCTGGCGTGGCGCCGGGTGGCGGTGCCCGTGTGGCGGTGGTGGCGCACCCGCTTCGTCCTGACCACCGCACGCCTGGCGCTGCTGGGGCCCCCGGCGCGTGACGGCGCCGTGTCCCTGCCGCTCGACGCCCTGCAGTCCGTGCGTGTCACGCGCGGTGCCACCGAGGTGGGTGCCGCGCGCGAACACCTGGACCGCGGCACCGTGCTGGCGGATTTCGGGACCCTGGGTGGGCTCAAGCTCGCGGGTGCCCCGCAGCCCGCGCGTCTCACGCAGCTCGTGCGGGAGTCGGCGGCGCAGGTGGGCAACTACAGTGGGGGAGGCACCATCCCGGGGCCGGGACGCCCCGGCCCGCACACCGCCCAGCAAGGAGGACCGCGTGGCTGAAGACCCCTCGGAATCCCCGCAACCCGTGGTCACGGGCCCGCAGACCGAGCAGCTGAACCTGAACCTCCACAACCCCGTGCAGTCCAACCTCTACGGCTCGGAGGAGTCGCAGGCCGCGGTGCGCCACCTGGACTCCCTGCTGCTCGGCTCCCAGCGGAACCTGCGCCGCCGCGAGGCCGCCCACGAGGCGGACCTCTCCTCGGCCTCCGCGCGCAAGATCTGGCGGGCCCTGGGCTTCCCCAACCTCAGCGACGACGACGTCTACTTCACGAACGAGGACGTCCGCGCCCTCAAACTGGTGTCCAGCCTGGTCCAGGACGACAAGCTCAGCGAGGAGGCGGCGCTGTCCCTCGCGCGCTCGGTCGCGCAGCTCACGGACCGCATGGTCGTGTGGCAGGTCGAGGCCCTCGTGGAGGACATGGTGGCCCACCGTGACATGACGGACGCCCGGGCCCGCCGTGAGCTGCTCACCCTGCTCCCGGACCTGCTGCAGCCGCTCGAGCAGCTGCTCGACTACGCGTGGCGCCGCCAGCTCTCGGCGGCCGTCCAGCGCCTGGCCATGCGGGGGGAGCGCCCGGACGGCTCCACGGTCATCCTGCACGACGCCGCTCCGGACGTCGGCGCCTCGGCGCTGCCCCTCGCGCGGGGCGTGGGTTTCGCGGACCTGGTCTCCTACACCTCCCTCTCCCGGCAGATGAACGAGCGCACGCTCGCCAACCTGGTGCAGCGCTTCGAGAAGCGCTGCGCGGAGGTCATCTCGATCGGCGGCGGCCGCGTGATCAAGACCATCGGCGACGAGGTCATGTTCCTCTCGGAGACCCCCGAGGGCGGGGCCCAGATCTCGCTCGCGCTGGCACGGATCATCAAGGAGGATCCGCTGCTGCCCCAGGCGCGCGTGGCCTTCGTGTGGGGCCGTGTGCTGCCCCGGCTGGGGGACCTCTACGGCCCCACCGTGAACCTGGCCTCACGGCTCGTGGCGCTCACGGAACCGGGCGGCGTGGTGGTGGACGAGTCCACCGCCCGCGTGCTCCGGGGGGACGAGCGCTTCGTCCTCGAGCCGCAGCCCACCCGCAACGTCCGCGGCTTCGGGGACGTCCGCCCCGTGGCGCTTGCCCAGGGCTGCGGACCCCTACTGGAAGACGAGGTCGAATGACCGCTCCCCTGACCATCCGATCGGGCGGTGTGACCGACCGCGGACTGCGTCGAGAGACCAACGAGGACGCCCTGATCGTCACCGACACCATGTGCGCCGTGGCGGACGGCATGGGTGGGCACGAGGCCGGCGAGGTGGCCAGCGCCCTGTGCGTGTCCACCCTGGGTGCCTCGGAGCTGTTCACGCTGGAGGACTTCCGCGACTACCGGATCGTGGAACCTGCACCCGGCTCGGACGTGGCCCGGTTCCGGGCCACCATCGACCGGCAGCTCAAGCTGGACCCGGACATTCCGGCCGAGGCGCTCGACGCCGTGCACCGGGTGCGCTCGGTGCTGTGGGAGGCGGACCAGGCCATCCAGGCCCAGTGCGGCACGCGTGCCGGCACCACGGTCACCGGGGCGTGGCTCGTGCAGATCGCGGGCACGTGGCTGTGGATCGTGTTCAACGTGGGGGACTCCCGCACCTACCAGCTCACCGGACCGCGGGTGGGGGAGCCCGTCACGGAGGAGTCCGGGCCCGTGGGGGTCTCCCAGCTCACGGTGGACCACTCCGAGGTGCAGTACCTGGTGTCGATCGGCCAGCTCACTCCCGCCCAGGCCCTGGTGCACCCGCGCCGCAACGTGATCACCCGTGCGCTCGGCACGGGGCAGATCTGGGAGCCGGACGTCGTGGTGCTTCCCGCCGTGCCGGGTCAGCGGCTGCTCATGTGCTCGGACGGCCTCACGGGGGAGCTCTCCCCGGTGCACATCGCCCGGGTGCTGCACTCGGTGCAGCACCCCAAGGAGGCCGCGGACGTTCTCGTGCAGGCGGCGCTGCGCACGGGCGGGCGGGACAACGTGACCCTTGTGGTCGCTGACGTCCTCACCGCGGACGACCCCCGCGCGAACACCAGTTCCATCCCGCGCGTGCGCTGAGAGCACCTTTCGACCATCCACCCGCAGGCAGCGCCCCCTGCTCCGTTCCGCGCGTGCGCCGAGCCGACCTCTCGGCCGTCCACCCGCTCGCGGCACCCCGCTCCGCCCCGCACGCGGAAGCGGCCCCGCGGCGTCGTCGTGGTTCGACGACGCCGCGAGGCCGCTTCTCTGGCTGGCGCGAGGTGCGCTGTGCCCGGCGTGCGCCGCCCCGTGTCAGGGACGGCGCACGCCTGCGGGCCGCTCAGCCGTGGTTGCCGCGGGTCTGGGCACCCGGGTCCCTGGCGGGCTTGGGCTCCTTGACGGGGGCCTTGCCGCTCGCGCGCAGCCGGCGGTAGTAGTCCGCGGCCTCCTTCTGGCGCTCGGCCTCCACGGTGCCGCCGATCTCCGCGCGCAGCAGCTCCGGGGAGAGCCCGAAGGCGTCCACGAGCTCCAGGGAGTAGGGGCGCAGCCGCGCGATGAGGCGGTTGATGTAGGACTCCAGGGCGCGGCCACGGCGCATGGACAACCGGCCGTAGGAGAGGTACCAGGCAAGATCCCGCTCGATCAGGCTCAGCCCGAAGAGGTCGCGCAGCCACGTGAGCACGCGCTTGGTGTCCGGGTCCTCGATCTTCTCCAGACCGGCCGTGAACGCCTCCCACTGCAGCAGCTGGGCGTGCGAGCGGGCGGCTTCCAGCAGACGGTTCTGGTTGTTGTTGAACGCCTCGGCCTGCTCGGTGCGGGACTTGCGGGCCGCGGCGCGCAGCTCGTCTGCGATGTCCCCGATCATGGTCTGCACGCGGTCGGTGAGCAGCGCACGCTGGGCCGCGGGGTCGCGCAGCGCGTTGACGGACTTGCGGGAGTCGCCGGTGTCCGAGAACGCCTGGGTGAGCTTGCGCAACCCGGAACGGTTGAAGCCGGCCTCGGTGGCGCGGTCCGCGACGTAGCGGGCCATGACCCCCACGTCCGCGTTCTTGAACTCGGCGGAGTAGTCGTTGAGCAGCCGCTTGGCCACGAGCTGCAGCAGGATGGTGTTGTCACCCTCGAAGGTCACGTAGACGTCCAGGTCCGCGCGCAGCTCCACGAAGCGGTTCTTGGCGATGAACCCCGCGCCGCCGCACGCCTCGCGGCACTCCTGCAGGGTGTCCAGGGCGCTCCAGGTGGACATCGGCTTGAACGCCGCGGCCAGGGTCTCGAGCTCCTGGCGGTTGCCGTCGGACTCGTCCTCACCGGAGAAGACCTCGTGGAACTTGTCCAGCAGCTGCTGGTGGGCGAAGGTCATCGCGTAGGTCTCCGCGATGCGCGGGATCAGCCGGCGCTGGTGGCGCTGGTAGTCCAGCAGCGTCTGCTCCTCGATGTCCGAGTCCGTGGTGAACTGGCGGCGCTGCTCCGCGTAGCGCACGGCGATGCTCAGGGCGGCCTGGTTGGCGATCGTCGCCGCACCGTCCAGGGACACTCGGCCCTGGACCAGCGTGCCGATCATGGTGAAGAAGCGACGGCCCGGGGAGGGGATGGGGGAGGAGTAGACACCGTTCTCGTCCACGTCCCCGTACTTGTTCAGCAGGTTGGTGCGGGGCACGCGCACGTGGTCGAAGTGCAGGCGGCCGTTGTCGATGCCGTTGAGCCCGCCCTTGCGGCCGTCGTCCTCGCCGCCCACGCCGGGCAGGAACTCGCCGTTCTCGTCACGCAGCGGAACGTAGAGGCAGTGCACCCCGTGGTTGGTGCCGTTGACGATCAGCTGCGCGAAAACCGTGGCCGCGCGGCCGTGCACCGCCGCGTTGCCCAGGTAGTCCTTCCACGCCGCCTTGAAGGGGGTGTGGATCTCGAACTCGTCCGTCTCCGGGATGTACGTGGCGGTGGTGCCGATCGAGGCCACGTCCGAGCCGTGCCCGATCTCCGTCATGGCGAACGCGCCGGGCATGCTGAGGTCCAGGATGGACGGCAGCCACTTCTCGTGGTGCTCCTCCGTGCCCAGGTTCAGCACTGCGGAGCCGAACAGGCCCCACTGCACGCCGGACTTGATCTGCAGCGAGGGGTCCGCGAGGACCAGCTCCTCGAACGCGGAGAGGTTGGCGCCGGGGCTCATGGCCCCGCCCACGCTCTCGGGCATGCCCAGGTACTGGGGCCCGGCGTCAGCGAGCAGCTTGAGCTGCTCGTACGTGTGGTTGCGCTGGTCCTCCACGGACTGGTTGTACTGGGAGTGGAAGCGGGGATCCTCGGCGCGCTTGCGGGCGGCCAGGCGCGCCTCGGGCCAGCGGCCCAGGAGGATCTTGCCGAGCTCCGCGGTGTCGAGCGCCGAGGGGGCGGCAGCCCCGTCCTCGGGCAGGTCCTCGATGCGGTCGGTGTCGGGAATGGTTCCGCTGACCTGGGTGGTGCTCATCATGACTCCTGAGGGGTGTCGCGGACGGCGGGGCCGTCCTGGGTACGGGCTTGTCGGGAAGGCGTCGTCGCGGCGGAGACCGCCGCGGACGTGCTGGCCACGGGGCGCAGACCCTCCACGGCCCACGTGGTGATGATGCGACTCATGGTGTGGCGGTCGGGCGTTCCCGGGGCGTCCCCCTGCGCGAGCCAGGCCTCCCCGGCGCCGCGGACCATGCCCACGGTGGCCGCGGCCCAGCTGCGCAGGACGCCGTTCCCGGTCTCCGCCTCGCCGTAGTGGCGCTCGTACTGCTCCATGAGCAGGTCCCGCACCGAGTCGATGAACCGCTCGATGGTGGAGCCCTGCTCCTCCGGGGCGGTCACCACGAAGCGGTAGACCTCCGCGGAGCCCGCCACGGACTTGAGGTACTCGGAGACCAGCGCGTGGATCATGGCCGCGAACGTGTCGGCCTCACTCACGGCCGCCACCATGCGGCGTCGCATCCTGGTCACGAAGTACTCGCCCACGGCCGCCTGCACGCCGGACTTGTCCGTGAAGTAGCGGTAGAACACGGACTTGGACGTGCCGCACGCCGTGGCGATCTCCTCCATGGAGATGGCAGCACCGTTCGCGGCCACCGCGTCGCGGGCGGCCGTGATCAGCTCGGTGCGCCGCTTGGCGCGGTGACGCTGCCAACGGCTGTTCCTGCCGTCCACGGGGGTCGTGACCTGTTTCACGATACTGAGAGTATCAGCTACTCTGGGTATCAAGTGACCCACGTCGCACACACCCCCTCTCAAGGAGCAGACATGACCGAGAACACGCAGAGCACCCCGGCCAAGACCTCGACCGCCCAGGGCACCGGCGCCACGCCCGCGGCAGGGTCCGCCGCAAAGCACCCCGCGGGCACCTCCGGCACCCGCCCCGTGGTGGTCGCGGGCAACCGCATCCCCTTCTCCCGCGCGGGCGGCGCCTACGCCAACGCGTCCAACCAGGACATGCTGACCGCGGCGATCGACGGCCTGGTGGCCCGCACCGGGATTGCCGGTGAGCGCCTGGGTGCCGTGGCGGCCGGTGCCGTGATCAAGCACTCCCGCGACTTCAACCTGACCCGCGAGTCCGTGCTGGGCTCCGCCCTGGACCCGGCCACCCCGGCCTACGATGTCCAGATGGCGTGCGCCACGGGCATGGAGACCGTCAGCTCCATCTCCAACAAGATCCGCCTGGGCCAGATCGAGGCCGGCATCGCCGGCGGTGTTGACTCCTCCTCCGACGCTCCGATCGCCGTGAGCGAGGGCCTGCGCCGCGCACTGCTCAAGCTGCAGCGCGCCAAGACCACCATGCAGAAGCTCCAGGCGTTCAAGGACGTCCGCCCCGCGGACCTCGCGCCCGCCGTGCCCAGCTCCGGGGAGCCCCGCACGGGCCTGTCCATGGGTGAGCACCAGGCCCTGACCACCGAGCACTGGGGCATCACCCGTGAGGCCCAGGACGAGCTGGCCGTCGCCTCCCACCAGCACCTCGCCGCCGCGTACGACCGCGGGTTCTTCGACGACCTGGTCACCCCGTTCAAGGGTCTGACCAAGGACAACAACATGCGCCCGGACTCCACCGTGGAGAAGCTGGGCAACCTGAACCCGGTCTTCGGCAAGAAGCTCGCGGGGGAGGCCACCATGACGGCCGGCAACTCCACCCCGCTCACGGACGGCGCCTCCGCCGTGCTGATCACCTCTGAGCAGTGGGCCGCTGAGCACAGCCTCACCCCGCTCGCCGAGGTCGTGGACTCCGAGGCCGCCGCGGTGGACTTCGTCACCGGAAACGAGGGCCTGCTCATGGCCCCCGCCTACGCTGTCCCGCGCCTGCTCGCCCGCCACGGGCTGACCCTGCAGGACCTGGACCTGGTGGAGATCCACGAGGCGTTCGCCTCCACGGTGCTGTCCATCATGAAGGCCTGGGAGTCCCCCGAGTTCTGCAAGGAGCGCCTGGGCCTGGACGCCCCGCTGGGCTCGATCGACCGATCCAAGCTCAACGTCAACGGCTCCTCGCTGGCCACCGGCCACCCGTTCGCCGCCACCGGCGGGCGCATCGTGGCCTCCACCGCAAAGGAGCTCGCCGCCCGCGCCAAGGCCGAGGGCAAGCCCCAGACCGCGTTGATCTCCGTGTGCGCCGCGGGCGGCCAGGGCGTGGCCATGCTGCTGCGCTCGGTCTGAACACCCACCACGGCAATCGAGACACCACGAGATCAGGGAGAAACTTCACGTGACGGACACTTATCTGGACATGGTCAACTCGGGGCTCGGCAAGCAGCTGGCCTCCAAGCTGGGCCTGCCCCGGCCGGTCACCCTGCGCCGCTACCAGGCGGGCGCTGACTTCCCGGACGGCGCGGTCCTCGTGCTCGGCAAGGGCACGGCGGGCGACGCCGCGGCGTCGGCACTGCTCGGCTGGAACCTGGACGTGCGCCGCCACGCGGCGGACGTGGACCGCGTGGGTGCGGTGCTGATCGACTACACCGGCATCGAGAGCCCCGCGGACCTCGGCGCCCCGGCGCTGGAGCTGGCCTCCGCGCTGCGGAAGCTGCGTCCGGGCGGACGCGTGATCACGCTGTCCCGCCCGGCGCCGGGGATCGGCACCGGAGCGGCGTCGGGCACCGTGGCGGGCGCAGAGCAGCTGGCTCCGGCCCAGGCCGCGGCGCGCCAGGGCGTCGTGGGCATCCTGCGCTCGATCGCTCAGGAGATGCGCGGCGGCGTGACCGCCAACGGCATCCTGATCGCGGACGGTGTGGCCGGGGACGCCCCGAGCGTCACGGGCGCCATCCGCTTCTTCCTCTCGGGCCGCAGCGCCTACGTGGACGGGCAGTTCCTCACGGTCGGTGACGACCGCGGTGACGCGACCGTGGACTGGGAGCACCCCGTGGCGGGGAAGGTGGCCGTGGTCACCGGCGCCGCGCGCGGGATCGGCGAGCAGGTCACCCGCACGCTGGCCGCCTCGGGGGCCACCGTGGTCCCCGTGGACGTGCCCGCGGCCGGGGACGCCCTGACCAAGCTGGCCAACGAGCTGCGTGTGCCCGCCCTGCAGCTGGACGTCACGGACCCGCAGGCCGGGCAGAAGATCCTGGACCTCGTGGCCTCCCGCTACGGCCGCCTGGACCTGGTGGTGCACAACGCCGGGATCACCCGGGACAAGATGCTCGCCAACATGGACGAGGCCAAGTGGAACTCGGTCATCGCGGTGAACATCGAGTCGCAGCTGCGGATCAACGAGACGCTGCTGGCCTCCGACAAGCTGGGCGCCACCCCGCACATCGTGTGCCTCGCCTCCACGAGCGGCGTGGCGGGCAACCGCGGTCAGACCAACTACGCCGCCTCGAAGGCCGGCGTGATCGGTCTGGTGGCCGCCACCGCACCGCTGATCGCCGCGAAGGGCGGCACCATCAACGCGGTGGCCCCCGGCTTCATCGAGTCGGACATGACCGCCAAGATCCCGGCCGCGCGCCGTCAGATCTCCCGCCGCCTGAACTCCCTGCAGCAGGGCGGTCTGCCCGTGGACGTGGCGCAGGCCATCACGTTCCTGCTCTCGGACGCCGCGGGCGGCATCAACGGCCAGACCCTGCGCGTGTGCGGGCAGAGCATGGTGGGGGCGTGATCGCGTGAGCGCCACGGATTCCGTTCCGTCCGTTCCTGCTGACTACGAGCGCACCACGCCCTCGGGCGCGGTGAAGCTGCCTGCCCTCTACGCGAGCGCCGGGGCGCGTGCGGCCACGAGCGCGGCGGGCGGCGCGGCGTCGTCGGCCTCCCGCAAGGTGCTGCCCGCGCTGCGGAAGTCTCCCGTGGGGCGGGTGCTGCCCGCGTCGCTGCGCACACCGGGTGCCGAGAAGGTCTCCGGTGCGCTCGAGCTGCCGCGCGTGGCCCACGTGGTCGAGGGCCTGTCCGCCGATGCCGAGTGGCACGAGAAGTTCTGCCGCGTGGTGCACGCCAGCTTGCGGCCCATGGCCCCGGGCTCTGCGGAGACCGCCGTGTTCTCCGGCGCGCTGCACTCGCTCGCGTTCCCCGTGGCCATGTCCGTGCTCACGCGCAAGGACTTCCCGCTGCCGGTGCTGGGCATGGTGCACATCTCCAACACGGTCCACCACGTCTCGGACGTGGCCGTGGGGGAGCGCGTCACGGCCACGGCGTGGACCGAGAACCTGCGCGCACACCGCGCGGGGACCATGCTCGACGCCGTGGTGACCCTCACGCGCGAGGACGGCTCGGTGGCGTGGGCCGGACGCTCGGGATACCTGGCCAAGGGCGTGCACACCGCCATCGCCGGTGACGCGCCCCGCGCGGGCGCCGAGGACGAGGCGCAGCGCGAGCACGCGCCGTTCGAGGCGCCGCAGCCCACCGGGCAGTGGTCCCTGGGCGCCGGGACCGGCCGTGAGTACGCCGCGGTGAGCGGGGACTACAACCCCATCCACCTCTCGGACCCCTCGGCAAGGGCCCTGGGCATGAAGGGTGCGATCGCCCACGGCATGTACACGGCCTCGCGCGCGCTCGCGCTCACGGGCGTGCCGTCCGAGGTGCCGTTCACGTGGTCGGTGGAGTTCGCCACACCGGTGCGCCTCCCGGCCACGGTGGCGGTCGCGGTGGACGACGACGGTCGGGGCGCCCACTGGAGCGCATCTCGCGTCCAGGTGTGGGATCCCAAGCGGGGCCGCCCGCACGCGGACTTTCGGGTGGCCGCTCTGTAGCGGTGCACTGCTCGCCGGGCCCCTCGGATCCACGGATCCGAGGGGCCCGTTGCGTGCCGCGGGTGCGATGCGCGGGCATGGACACCGTGTGCTGGTGGCGCTGCCGTGGGGCCGGGCGGTCGCGGGGGAGGTGTCCGGTGCCCGGCCGGGGCGCGCCGCGTGACGGCCGTGGAGGGGCGCGGGGGCCGCCGCTCGTGCCTGTCGGAGTCCTGGGTCACAATGGTCCGGTGAGCACAGTCAACGCCAAGGGCGCGCAGCCCGCCACGGACGCCAGCGGCCAGAGTCTCAACCCCGAGGAGCCCAGCGAGGCCCTGCGGGAGGAGTACGCCGAGCTCTCGGACCGGGTCCGTGAGGCCCGCGCCGCGTACTACGTGCACGACCAGCCCGTGATCTCGGACGCCGAGTACGACCAGCTCTACCGCTCGCTCGAGGAGTTCGAGGCGCTGCACCCCGAGCTCAAGGCCAACGACTCTCCCACCCAGGAGGTGGGCGGGGAGGTCGGAGCGGCCTTCAGCCCGGTCAAGCACCTGGAGAAGATGTACTCCCTGGAGGACGTGTTCTCCACGGACGAGCTCGTGGCGTGGCTCGAGCGCGCCGAGAAGCAGGTCGCGGAGCTGCCCGGCGCCCCGGGGGTCGCATGGCTGAGCGAGGTCAAGATCGACGGCCTGGCCGTGAACCTGCTGTACCGGGACGGCGTGCTCGTGCGGGCCGCCACGCGCGGTGACGGCACCACGGGCGAGGACATCACCCACAACGTGGCCACCATCACGACCATCCCGCAGCGGCTCTCCGGGGAGAACCTCCCGGAGGAGGTGGAGGTGCGTGGCGAGGTGTTCATCTCCTCGAAGGACTTCCGCACGCTGAACGAGGCCATGGTGGAGGAGGGGCGTGCGCCCTTCGCCAACCCCCGTAACGCCGCCGCTGGCTCCCTGCGGCAGAAGGACCCCCAGGTCACGGCCCGGCGGCCCCTGTCCATGTTCGTGCACGGCATCGGGTACGTGCGCGGCGTCGACCTCGAGACGCAGTCGGAGGCGTACGAGATCTTGCGCGGGTGGGGCCTGCCCGTGAGCCCGTACTCCCGGGTGCTCTCCACCGTGGCGGAGGTGCTCGAGTTCATTGCCGAGTTCGGGGACAAGCGGCACGGGCTGCTGCACGAGATCGACGGCATCGTGGTCAAGGTGGACGACCGCCGCACCCAGTTCCGCCTGGGCTACACCTCCCGCGTGCCGCGCTGGGCCGTGGCGTACAAGTACCCGCCGGAGGAGGTCAACACCACGCTCGTGGACATCCTGGTGAACGTGGGCCGCACCGGGCGGGTGACCCCGTTCGGGCTCATGGATCCCGTGCGCGTGGCCGGCTCCACGGTGGAGATGGCCACCCTGCACAACCAGGACGTGGTCAAGGCCAAGGGCGTGCTGATCGGGGACACCGTGGTGCTGCGCAAGGCCGGTGACGTCATCCCCGAGATCGTGGGACCCGTGGTGGCGCTGCGGGACGGCACCGAGCGGGAGTTCGTCATGCCCACCGAGTGCCCGTCCTGCGGCACCCCGCTGCGCCCCGCCAAGGAGGGGGACGTGGACATCCGCTGCCCCAACGCGGAGACCTGCCCGTCCCAGCTCAAGGAGCGGGTGAACCACGCGGCCGGCCGTGGCGCCTTCGACATCGAGGCCCTGGGGGAGGAGGCCGCCAGGGCGCTGACCCAGCCGGTGCCGCTGGACGCACCGGACGGGAGCGACTTCTCCGTTCCGCCGCTGCGCAACGAGGCCGGGCTGTTCGACCTGACCCCCGAGGACCTGCGGGACGTCATGGTGTGGCGGGACTCCCGCCGCACGGTCACGGACAAGGAGACCGGGGAGAAGACGCAGCGGATCACCCCCGAGCTGGTGCCGTACTTCTGGACCAAACCCACCAGGGCCAGGCCCAGCGTGCCGTCCAAGACCACCGAGCAGATGTTCGCCCAGATGGAGCAGGCCAAGGACACCGAGCTGTGGCGCGTGCTGGTGGCACTGTCCATCCGGCACGTTGGCCCCACGGCGGCCCGTTCCCTGGCCACGTCCCTGCGCAGCATGGACGCGATCCGCTCTGCGGACCTGGACACCCTGTCCGGGACCGATGGCGTGGGGCCCGTGATCGCCCAGGCGGTCAGGGAGTTCTTCGACGAGCCCTGGCGGCGCCGCGTGGTGGAGCAGTGGGCCGCCGCGGGCGTGCGCATGGAGGAGGAGGTGGACGAGTCCACCCCGCGCACCCTGGAGGGGATCACCGTGGTGGTCACAGGCTCCCTCGAAGGCTTCAGCCGTGACTCCGCCAAGGAGGCCATTCTGAAGCGCGGCGGCAAGGCCTCCGGGTCCGTGTCCAGGAAGACGCACTTCCTCGTGGCGGGGGAGAACGCCGGGACCAAGCTGGACAAGGCCGAGTCGCTGGGGGTTCCCGTGCTGGACGAGTCGGGGTTCGAGCGGCTGCTCGCGGAGGGCCCGGACGCCTTCGGGGACGAGGAGGGCACGGACCTGGCCGAGGGGGCCGCCGGCGATGCTCCCGGAACCACGGGTGCGACTCCCGCGGAAGGGGAGTGAGGGAACCGGTGGCGGATGCTCTCGAGGGCCTGGGGCCCGGTACGGACGAGCTGCAGGAGCTCCTGGAGGTGGCGCTGGCCGCGGCCGAGGCCGGGGCGCAGGTGCTGCGCGGCCGGGATGCGGCGGCCTTCGAGGCGGTGACCAAGTCCTCGGACGGCGACTGGGTCACCGCGTTCGACGTCGCGGCGGAGGAGGCCGTCACGGCGGTGCTGCGGGAACGCAGGCCGTACGACGCCATCACGGGTGAGGAGTCCGGCACCTGGGTGCCGCCGCAGCGCTCCGGGCTGCGATGGTCCGTGGACCCCTTGGACGGCACCACCAACTTCATCCGGGACATCGTCTACTACGCCACGTCGGTGGCGGCGTGCGACGAGCAGGGGAACTGGCTCGTGGGGGTCGTCAATGCACCAGCCCTCGGCAGGGTGTACTACGGCATCACGGGCCTGGGCGCATGGGTCCGACGCCAGGGCAGGGACACGCGCCTGAGCGGTCCGGTGCCCGGGCAGCGGGGGGCGCTCTACGGCACCGGCTTCTCCTACGACGCCCAGGTGCGTCGTGAACAGTTCGGATCCTTCCTGGACACCATGGAGGACTACTCGGACATGCGACGGCTCGGGGCCGCGTCCCTGGACCTCTGCATGGTCGCGGACGGCACGCTGGACGGCTACTCGGAACGGGCGCTGCACGAGCACGACTGGGCGGCCGGCGCGCTGATCGCCCACGAGGCCGGAGCGGTGGTCCACCGTCCCGACCTCCCCGCCCCGCCGGCACTGTGTGACGAGTCCCACGGCAACGCAGCGCCCGAGCCTCTCCAGCAGCGGGAGGCCGAGTACGAGAAGGCCCGTCTGGCCAGCGTGATCGCCGCCTGGAGCGCGGGATAGCGCGGGGGAAATCTTCCCGTTATCAACGGTGTATCCGGCCGTTATGCACAGCGCGGGGCTCCCTGGGTTGACCCGTCACGCGGGGGTGACCTACCGTGGCTCAGGTTGACCGGCCAGGGTGCCGTGATACATGCCCGCGATGGGGGTTGTCCCCCAAAGCGGGATAACGAAAAAGTAACGAAGCTCTTGAACTCGGGGCAACCGTTACGCTATCGTTATTTACAACTTCCTCAGCGAACTCTCCTGAGCGGAAGTTCGCTACCAGACGCACACGATCCGTCGTCTGGATTGTGCTGGATGCTGCCGCACACCGTACGTCGTCTACATGGCAGCATTCCGTAGTTTCTACCCCTCACACCTAACTGTTATGGGTAGACGACGGCGCGAAGACACCCAGGGATGGGAACGAGCGCAGGTGGCCTGACGGAGCATGATGAAGACTTCAACCGCTATCCGCCGTGGTACCGCTGCTGTCATGATGGGCGGCCTGGCCGTGGGCGCGTTCGCCGTCCCCGCCAACGCTGCTTCCATGGAGACCTGGAACGCTCTCGCCGAGTGCGAGTCCGGTGGCAACGCCTCGACGAACACCGGCAACGGCTTCTCCGGCGCCCTGCAGTTCACCCCGTCCACCTGGGCCGCCTTCGGTGGCCAGGGCTCCGCCCACAACGCCTCGTGGGCCGAGCAGGTCCGCGTGGCCGAGAACGTTCTCGCCGGCCAGGGCTGGGGCGCATGGCCCGCCTGCTCCGCAAGCCTGGGCCTGCACGGCAACGGCGGCGGCGTCGCCTCGGCCGCTTCCGTGGCCCCGCAGTCCACCTCCGTGCAGCAGGCCGCTCCCGCGCCGAAGGCCGCCCCGGTCCAGCAGGCTGCTCCCGTGCAGCAGGCCGCTCCCGCGCCGAAGGCCGCCCCGGTCCAGCAGGCTGCTCCCGTGCAGCAGGCCGCTCCGGTGCAGCAGGCTCCGGTGGCCGAGTACACCGCTCCCGCCGCCCCCGTGCAGCAGGCTGCTCCCGCCGCCGGCACCTACACCGTGCAGGCCGGGGACACCCTGGGCACCATCGCCAACAAGCTGGGTGTGAACGGTGGCTGGGAGGCCCTCTACGCCGCCAACGCCGGCTCCGTGGCCGATGCCAACCTGATCTTCCCGGGTCAGGTCCTGAACATCCCCGCCTGATCCAGGCACCTCATCGCTCGTCGATGACCGGCTGACCCGGCCGAGCCGATCGACCGGGTCGGTCGCAGAACCCCGCCCCTCACCGTCATGGTGAGGGGCGGGGTTCTTCGTGTGCCCGAGGTCTGGCGTCCGACATCCAACGTCCGCAGCCTGCGCGCCGCCCGCCGTGCACGGGTTGCCGCCGTGGCGGTGACACCATGGGCTCATGCAGTTCGACATCGTGATCATTGGGGCGGGCATCGCGGGCCTGTCCGTGGCCTCTGAACTGGCGTGGCTGCGCGGCACGGGGCACGGCATCTGCCTCCTGGAGGCGGAGGACGACGTCGCCCAGCACACCTCCGCGCGCTCCGCCCAGCAGCTCATTCCCAGCTACGGCCCGGAACCGGTGCTGGAGCTGACCCGGTGGTCCATTGCCCGGCTGTCGGAGGTCTCTGCGGAGCTGCCCTCGCCCCTGGTGTGGCCGAGCCCGTTCATGGTGGCCGGTTCCGCCGAGCACGTCGCGGCGGAGACGGTGCCTGGCCTGCGCCGTGCCACCGACGCAGAGCTGCTGGCGCTGTGCCCCGAGCTCCGGGCGGACCCGGCGCGCTACCGCACCGCCGCGGTGGACGACTCCGCCGTGCGCTCCGACGCCTCGGCACTGCTCGCGTGGCACAGGCGCCGGGCCGAGGAGGCCGGGGTCAGCATCCGCACGGGGTTCCGCGTGGCCGGTGCGCAGCGGTCCGGTGAGGTCTGGGAGCTGTCGCCCGTGGTGGGCGGGCGGAGAACGGACCCGGGCGACACGGTCCGCGCGGCCACCGTGGTGAACGCGGCCGGGGCGTGGGCGGAGCACGTCGGTTCGCTGCTGGGTGCCGCGCCGCAGGGGCTGCAGCCGCTGCGCCGCACCGCAGCCCTGGTCCGTCTGGACTCGGCCATGCCCGCGGAGCACCCCATGGTCATGGATGCCGCAGAGCACTGGTACTACCGGCCCGACCCCGTGGGGGCCATGATCTCGGTGGGGGAGTCCGAGCCCAGCGAGGCGTGCGACGCGCAACCGCACCCGGGCGCCGTCGAGCGCCTGATCGCGACCGTCCAGCAGAACACGGCACTGCGCATCACCGGGGTGGTGAAGGCGTGGACCGGACTGCGGACGGAACGCGCGTGCGGCGTGCCCGTGTGCGGCTGGGACACCGCGGCCGAGGGCGTGTTCTGGCTCGCCGGGCAGGGTGGCTACGGCTTCCAGACGAGCGCGGCGATGGCCACCGCGGCGGCCGAGCAGGTTGTCGCCGGGCATGTGGGGGACTGGTTGAGCCCTCGGACGGTGGGGGCGCTGCAGCCGGAGCCTGCCGCGTGAGCCCGGTGGATCCGCTCATGGCCGCGCGCCAGGTCAAGCACGCGCTGTTCGTGGTGAACAAGCGGCGCCGCCGAACCCAGAAGGCCCTCCGTTTCGCCGCGGTCACCACGGCGGCGCCGTGGCACGCACGTCTGACGACCTACGAGTTCGACGCCGCCCGCTACCGTCGTTCCTTCGTGGCCCGCACGCCCCCGGCCCCGGACGGGCCGCAGGAGCTGCCGCGGCGCGTGGTCACCCTGTGGCTCGGGGACAATCCCCTGACTCCGCGGCGACGCGCCAACCTGGACGTGATGCGGGACCGGATCGGACTGCCCGTGGAGCTGGTCACACGGGAGAACCTGGACCAGTGGCTGGTGCCGGGGCATCCGCTGCACCCGGCGTACGAGAACCTGTCCCTGGTCCACCGCTCCGACTACCTGCGGGCATACCTCATGCACCACCAGGGCGGGGGCTACTGCGACCTCAAGGCGCCCGTGACGTCCTGGGAGGCCGCCTTCGCGCGGATGGATGCGGACCAGCAGGCGTGGCTGAGCGGCTACCCGGAGAGAGCAGCACAGGACGTGACCCGGCTGACCGGCGCGCTCGGCACGGATCTGGCGTGGCACCACCACCGGCTCGTGGGCATGGGGGCCTACCTGGTGCGCTCCCACACCCCCCTGACCGCGGAGTGGCTGCGGGAGGTCGAGCGCCGAATGGGCTACTGGGCGGACCAGGCGGCGGAGTTCCCCGGGGAGGAGCGCGGCGAGGTGGTGGGCTACCCCGTCTCCTGGACCCGGATGCTGGGCGGCGTTCTGCACCCGCTGCAGCTGAAGCACCTGGACCACGTCCGGCAGGACCTGGACCTCAGGCTGGACCTGGGCGACTACCAGTAGCGCGGGGCGCTGACGGCCTCATCCCCGGGGGGGGGGTGCTGGGACCCCTGTCAGTCCGCAACCCCGAGCTGCCGCGCGAGCCACGCGTACTCCCACGCGGTGTCCTTCCACTGCGCGTACCGCCCGGACGCGCCACCGTGGCCGCCGGCCATCTCGCAGCGCAGCAGCACGGTCTCCGGGTGCGCCACGCGGGTGCGCAGCTCGGCCACCCACTTGGCGGGCTCCACGTAGAGCACGCGGGTGTCGTTGAGGCTCGTGACGGCGAGGATCGGCGGGTAGTCGGCGTCCCGCACGTTCTCGTAGGGGGAGTAGGAGCGCATGTACTCGTAGACCTCCGCGGACTCCACGGGGTTGCCCCACTCCTCCCACTCCAGGGCGGTGAGCGGCAGCTCGGGCATCAGCATGGAGGTCAGCGCATCCACGAACGGCACCGCGGCCAGCCCGCCGCAGTACAGCTCGGGGGCCAGGTTCAGCACTGCGCCCGCGAGCAGACCGCCCGCCGAGCCGCCCATCAGCGCGATCCGCCGCGCATCCACGTCCGGGCGCGCGGCCAGGTGCTGGGTCACGGCCACGAAGTCCGTGAACGTGTTGGTCTTGGTGTTCTTTTTGCCGTTCTCGTACCACGCGCGCCCCAGCTCACCGCCACCGCGCACGTGCGCCACGGCCCAGATCACCCCACGGTCCAGCAGGGACAGCCGCGAGATGGAGAACGCCGGGTCCGTGCTGATCTCGTAGGAGCCGTACGCGTACTGCAGCACGGGCGCGGGCACCGCGGGGTCCAGGTCCGCGCGGTGGATCAGGCTCACGGGAATCCGCGTGCCGTCCTCGGCGACCGCCCAGTCCCGCTCCACGGTGTAGTCCTCGCTGTGGTACCCGCCCAGCACGGTGGCCTCGCGCCGCAGCACGGGCTCGCCCACGCCGAACTCGTCCAGCGCACCGGCCCCGGGTTCGCCCGTGGGGATGTCGTACACGCGCGGCGGCGTCACGAAGGACGTGTAGGACACCCGCACCACCGGGTTCTCGTACTCCGCGGAAAGCACGCCGGTGCTGCTGAGGTCCTCGTCGAACGCGGCCTCGGTCCCGGCCAGCAGCCCGGCGTCCGCCGCCGTGCCGGTGTCCGGGGACGACGACGCCGCTCCGCCCGCCCGCGCGCCCGTTCCGTCGTGCGCCGCCCCGGCCACCAGCGGCTCCAGGGCCGTGCGGGGGATCAGGCGCACCCGGGGTGTGGTGTTCTCACGTAAGGCCACCACCAGGTGGGTGGCCGTGGGGATGCCGGACTCCACGCGCACGGTGTCCGAGGCCGGGACCACGTCCACCAGGTCCACCTCCGTGAGGCTCCACCCAGCGTGCTCCAGCGGCATGAGGCTGATGCGCCCGTTGGGGGCGTGCGCGTCGTGGGAGAGCAGCAGGACATCGGTGCCGGCCACCGTGAGGGGTTCCACCTCGTAGAGCACCCGCTCGTCCCGCGAGAGGACAACCCGCCACGGCAGGTCCGCGGGGGTCTCTGCGCGTGCCTTCTTCGTGCCATCACCGTGACCGGGCGCCGTTCCCGTGCACTCGTCGGGCGCGTCCCGGTGCGCGGTGGAGGGGGCCGCCCCGGCGGACTGGCCATGGGAACCCGGCACGGCGGCGTCGTCCGCGGGAAGCTCAGCCAGGCGCAGGATGCGGTACTCGCTGTACTCCGAGCAGGAGGAGGACAGCATGAGCCACTGCTTGTCCGCGGAGAGCTCGGCGCCGAGCCAGAGGCCCGGGTCGTCCTCCTGGAACAGCAGCTGGTCCTGCGCCACGTCCGTGCCGATCACGTGCCGGTACACGCGGTACGGACGCCAGGACTCGTCCACCACGGTGTAGACCACCTGGGCCGCGTCCGGGGTGAGGAACGCGCCGTAGGAGGTCTGGGGGATCCGGTCCGCGAGCAGCTCCCCGGTGGTGAGGTCCTTGACGTAGACGGTGAACCGCTCGTCCCCGGCGGTGTCCTCGGACCACGCGAGCCGGGAGCCGTCCTCCGCGACGCTGAACGCCCCCAGGGCGTAGAACTCGTGCTCCTGGGACGCGGCGTTCGCGTCCAGGAGGGTCTGCTCGCCGTCCAGGGGCGTTCCGGGCTCCACGGCGGGCGGGGTCCAGTCCGCAGGGTCCGCCACGGGAACCCGGCAGAACACCTGGTGCGCGCCGCCCTCCACGGTGCGGGCGAAGTACCACCAGTCCCCGTGGCGGCTGGGGACCGAGAGGTCCGTCTCCTGCGTGCGGTCCTTGATCTCCGTGTAGATGCTCTCCCGCAGCGGGGCGAGGTCCGCGGTGACGGCCTCCGCGTAGGTGTTCTCGGCGTCCAGGTGCGCCCGGACCTCGGGGGAGTCCTTCTCGCGGAGCCACTCGTAGGGGTCGGCGAACGTGTGACCGTGGAACGTGCGCTCCACGGGACGGCGGGGTGCCACGGGGAAGGTCTGCTGCTCGGAAGTCATGCGCCCCAGTCTAGGGACGCGGCGGTGGGCCGTGCGGGAGTCTCACCGCACGGCCCACCGGGGTGGCGCTGCGTTCCAGTTGCGGCTTGCCAGGCCCGGCGCGGGAGCCGCGCCCCAAACCTTCGCGCGCCGGACCCGCCTGCTGCGGGACCGGGGTCCGCGACCGGTGGCCAGGCCGTCAGCCCCTCAGGGCCTCCCGCCAATTGAGCGCCTTGCCCGTGCGCAGGATGGAGCGTTCGTAGATCACCGCGGCGAG
Source organism: Kocuria sp. APC 4018 (assembly GCF_030407675.1). Classification (NCBI taxonomy): domain Bacteria; kingdom Bacillati; phylum Actinomycetota; class Actinomycetes; order Micrococcales; family Micrococcaceae; genus Kocuria; species Kocuria sp. APC 4018. Next base: position 49,901 of record NZ_JASDCY010000010.1, read on the forward strand.
CCAGATGGCCAGGGCGGTCGTCACGATCAGCAGCACCAGGGAGCCGATGTGCTCCCACCACTCGCCCTGGTCCAGGAAGATGCGTAGCGGCACGGCCACCGGGGCGGAGAACGGGATCCAGCTCATGATGCGCAGCGCCTCCGGGTTGTCGTTGAAGAAGATCACACCGAAGTAGGGGAGCATGATCAGCATCATCACGGGCATGGACGTGGAGCCGATGTCCTCCTGCCGGGACACCATGGACGCCGCGGCGGCGTAGAGGGCCGCGATCATCACGAACCCGATGGAGAACAGCATCACGAACCACAGGATGGGCACACCCATCCCGTCCAGGGGCAGCACGTTGCCGTTGATCTGCATCCCCAGCAGCAGTGCCCCAGCCAGCAGCGCCACCTGCAGGATGGCCATGGCCGCGTTGCCCAGTACCTTCCCGGCCATCATGGCCCGCGCCGGGACTGCTGCGAGCAGGATCTCCACGACCCGCGACTGCTTCTCCTCGATCACGGACACCGCGATCTGCTGGCCGAACGTCACGGCGGCCATGAAGAACACGAGTCCGAAGCCGAAGGCCATGAGGTACCGCAGCGCGGGGTTCGGCGCTGCGGGGTCCAGCAGCTCCACCCCCGGGCTCGTGGACAGCGCCTGCACCAGACCCGAGGGGGCGTCCGTCATGGCCAGGACACTCACACCGGCCGGACTGCCGGGATCCGGCACCACGGCGGCGTCGGCCGCGCCGGAGAGCACAGCTTCGCGTGCCGCGTCCGCGGAGGCGACGGTCTGCGGAGCGTAGTCCTCGCCGAGGGCCTGGACGGACGGTGCGGTCTGGTCCACCACGGCCACGCTCGTGGCGTCCCCGGCGAACAGGTCGCCCAGGCGTGGCACGAGCAGCGTGGCGGCCAGTGCGGCGGCCAGCAGGATCAGCGTGGTGATGATGAAGGGCTTGGAGGTGGCCTTCACCCCCATCTCGCGTGCGGCCACGGTGCCCACCGCGGACCAGAAGGGCGTGCGCCGTGGCTGGCGCTGGTGGGTGGTGCTCGTGGGGGTGGCGGTGGCGGTGCTCATCGGGTGACCTCCGTGAAGATCTCGTGCAGGGTGCGGGTGACGGGTCCGAAGCGGTGGACGGTGCCCCGGGCCACGGCCTCGGTGAGGACGGCGTGGGCCGTGGCGTCCGAGGCCGCCCGGAAGCGGACGCGCCCGCCGTCGAAGGCGAGCACCTCCACGCCGGGGGCCTCGCGCACCCAGCCGGTGTCCGCGGCGGCGTCGAGCTCCCACTCGGGAACGGCGTGGGCGGCCAGCAGCTCGGCGCGCGAGCCCGCGGCGCGCACCCGCCCGTCCGCGAGGATGACGAGCTCGTCGCACAGCCGCTCCACGACGTCCAGCTGGTGGGAGGAGAACAGGACGGGAACCCCGGTGTCCGCGGTCTCCCGCAGCACCTGCACCGTGGTCTCCACGGCGTGGGGGTCCAGCCCGGAGAAGGGCTCGTCCAGCACGAGGGCCACCGGGTCGTGCACGAGTGCGGCGGCGATCTGGGCCCGCTGCTGGTTGCCCAGGGACAGCTCCTCGAGCCGGCTGCCCGCGCGGCCGGCGAGCCCCAGGCGCTCGAGCAGCGCCATGGCCCGGGCCTTCGCGTCCGCGCCGGTCATGCTGTGCAACCGGCCCAGGTAGACCAGCTGGTCCAGCACGGTCATCTTGGGGTACAGCCCACGCTCCTCGGGCATGTACCCGATGCCCGCGCGGTAGTCGGCGGTGATGGGGGAGCCGTCCACCTCGATCCGTCCCGAGTCCGCCGAGAGCACCCCCAGGAGGATGCGCATGGTGGTGGTCTTGCCCGCGCCGTTGCCGCCCACGAACCCCGTCATGAGGCCCGGGCGGATGCTGAAGGTCAGGTCCTCGAGCACGTGCGCCGACCCGAAGGACTTGTTCACCCCGTTCACTGTGATCATGGTTCGAGCCTAGGAAGTCACGCCCGCGTCCGACTCCCCCGGGCGGCGGATTCTGCACCCCCGCGATCCTCCGCCCGGGGGAGGAGACGCCCACTGCGCGGTGGGGCCGGTCTCAGGCACCGGTCACACCGTGCTCGAACGCCCAGATCACGGCGTGGACCCGGTCACGCGCCCCCGTCTTCAGCAGCACGTTGGACACGTGGGTCTTGACCGTGGCCCTGCCCACGAACAGCTCGCGCGCGATCTCATCGTTGGACAGGCCGCGCGCCATGGCGGCCAGCACCTCGGTCTCGCGGGCGGTGAGACCCGCGCGGGCGGCGTCGTCCTGCCCGTCCGCGATCTCGGACTCCGGGCCGGGACGGCCGGCGGACGACGCCGCCGCGTCACCCGCCGGGGCACGGCCGGTCTGCGCATCGACCTCCGCCGCCGGTTCGACGGTGCGTGCCAGCACCCTGCGCGTGACCAGAGGGTCCAGCAGCGCGTCGCCGCGGCCCAGCACCCGCACCGCCTGGATCAGCTCCTCGGGTCCCGCGGACTTCAGCAGGAACCCCGAGGCACCGGCGGAGAGCGCCGCGAACAGGGCCTCGTCCGTGTCGAACGTGGTGAGGATCAGCACGGCGGCACGGGAATCCGAGGCGACGAGCCGACGGGTGGCCTCGATGCCGTCCAGCCGCGGCATCTGCACGTCCATGCACACCACGTCCGGGTCGAGGGCCGCGGCGAGCTCCAGGGCCTCCTCGCCGTCCGCGGCCTCTCCCACCACCTCCATGTCCTCCTGCGACGTGAGGATGGCGGAGAAGCCGAGGCGAATCAGCGGCTGGTCGTCCACGAGCAGGACACTCAGGCTCACGGCAGGACCTCCTGCGGGGCGTGGACGGGCACCGTGGCCCGCACGAGCCAGCCGCCGTCCGCCTTGGGGCCCGCGTCCAGTGTGCCGCCCATCGACGCCATCCGTTCCTCCATGCCGATCAGGCCCGTGCCCGTGCCGTGGGCGGCCGGTTTCCCTGGCCGGGCGCCGCGCCCGTTGTCGCTGATCTCCAGCTCCACGCGGCTGGCCTCCGTGCGCAGCCGCACCGTGACGACCGCCCGTGGCCCGGCGTGCTTGCGGGCGTTGGTGAGCCCCTCCTGTGCCGTGCGGTACAGCGCCAGCTGGGCCGGCGGCGGCAGCTGCGGCTCCGGGCCGATCCGCTTGAGCACTGCGTCCTGGCCGATCGCCCGGGCGTCGGCCACGAGTGCCTCGAGGTCGGAGAGCCGGGGCACGGAGTCGGGGGCCTCCTCGCCGTCGCGCAGGGTGTGGACCATGGTCTTGAGCTCGGTCACGGCCTCCCGTGCGGAGGACTCCACACCGCGCAGGTGCTCGGCGGCGGCGCGGGGATCCTGAAACATGGTGAGGCGCGCCGCCCCGGCCTGGACGCCCATGGCCGTGACGTGGTGGGCCACTACGTCGTGCAGCTCGCGGGCGATCCTGAGCCGTTCGAGGCTCACGGCCTGCTCCGCGAGCCGCTCCTGCTGCTGCCGGATCTCGGCGTGGGCGGCCTCGAGCTCCTGCCGCTCGATGGCCGCGTTCCACGCCCCGTCGCCGAAGACCCACGCCCCGGCGAAGTAGGCGATGTTCACGACGAACTGGATCGCGGCGATCGCCATGTAGGCGTTGACGCCGCGCTCACCCACCTCCGGATCCGTGAACTGCTCCACGGTGCTCCAGCCCAGCCACACCGCCATCCCCACGGCCACGGCGGCGCGGGACCACGTGGCGCGACGGCGGTCCGGGCACCAGGCCCCCACGGAGTAGAAGCCCAGGAACAGCACCACCTGGGAGGCGTACATCTCGATCCCGACCCACGTGACCAGCGCGAAGTACACGAAGGACACCGCCACCATCACGGCCACGGGGAAGCGACGCCGCCATGCGAGCGGGGCGGCCAGCACGACGGCGCCCAGGGCAACCCACCCGACATCCGCCTTCCACGGGACCGACTGCACGAAGTCGGAGAGGTACACCAGCTCGACGCCGGCCAGGGCCAGCACGCCGGCACCCCGGGCATCCCGCCAGCGCCACCCCGGCGGCAGGGCGCGGTGGGGCGGGGAGGTGTCCGGGGCGGGGTGCATGGGTTCACCCTACCGAGGTCGCTCGCGGGGCTGTCCGGGTGCACCACGCACAATGGTGGGGTGATCGCCTCCCTCGACACCTCGCCCCGTGTGCCGCGCGCCGACCTCCGCATGCAGATCCTGCTGGTGCTCGGGGTGTCCCTGGGCGCTTCCGCGGTGTACTCGGTGCTGGACCTCGTGGAGATGGCGGTGCAGTCCTCGATCGCGGAGAGCTCCACCACGCTCAACCAGCCCCTCAGCCCGGTTCCGGTGATCGACGCGCTGCGGCGCCTCACCAGCATCTGCTTCGCAATCGTGCCCGTGGTGCTCGCCCTGTGGTTCCTGGCGGGAACCACCTCCCGCATCCCCGCGGTCCTGCGCGGCATCGGTGCGGACGCGCGCCGCCCGGGGCACGACGCCGCCCGGGGCCTCGCGCTGTTCGCCGTGATGGGCGGTGGGACCCTCGTGCTCTACCAGGCCGGGCGGGCGCTCGGGATCACGGCGGAGATCACCACGTCCACCCTGGAGAACACGTGGTGGACGGTTCCGCTGCTGCTGCTCACCGCCCTGCGGCACGCGCTCGTGGAGGAGATCATCGTGGTGGCGTTCCTCGCGGAACGGATGCGGCGGCTGGGCCGCTCGTGGTGGACGGTGGCGATCGTGTCCTCAGTGCTCCGGGCGAGCTACCACCTGTACCAGGGGGTGGGACCGGCGCTGGGCAACCTGGTCATGGGGCTCGTGTTCGTGTGGTGCTACCGCCGGTACGGGCGTGTGATGCCGCTTCTGGTCGCGCACTTCCTGCTGGACGCAGTCGGCTTCCTCGCACCGCAGCTCCTGGCGGGCTGACCGCCTGGGTGGGTGGCGGCGTCGTGCCCCGCCGGATCAGATGGTGACGGGCCCGTCCGGCGTGCCGAAGGTGACCGCCATGAGACCGGGCGTGCCGTGGGGAGCGGACCACGTGACGTCCACCGAGCGCAGGACGTCCTCCACAGGGCCACCGAGCCAGTCCGTGACGCGCTCGGGGGAGCCGGCGATGTCCATGCCGGTCAGTCGGACGTCCGTGAGCCGCGCCTGGGAGGGGTGCATCTCGTCCGCGGAGTCGAAGTGGATCATGAACGGCAGCTGCGGATCCGCGATCAGGCCCTTGACGCCGATCTGGTGCCAGTCCAGGCGGCGGCCGTCCGGGAAGATCCGGCCGCCCGGCACGGAGGGGCGGCCCAGTTTCTGCTCGAACGGGGCGAGGTCCGGGACCTCCACGACCCACCCGAGCCAGCCGCCGCCAGCCTCCGAACGCGCGCGGACGGCCTGACCGAACGGCGCCTTGTCCGCGGCGGGGTGCTCCAGGACGGTCACGACCTCCACGTACTGGTGGTCCGTGAGCGGCAGGATCATGTTCTGCGTGCCGAACCGGGGGTGCACGCCGCCCTTCACGGGCTCGATCCCCAGGCGGTCCGCTATCCGCTCGGTGGTGGCCTCCAGCCCGTCCGGCTGCGCTGCGAAGGAAACGTGGTCCAGCTTCATGCAGTCATGGTGGCACCCGTCACACGGGGGTCCAAATCGGCGGGTGCAACACTGCGGACACCGAACTTGACGCGGCGGCCCCCCGGTTCCCACACTTGAGGTCTAGGTCACGAGAGTCAGCGCCAAGCCCCAGCTTGCTGACCGGCAACCCTCCCTACCGCGGCGGGGTGCCCTGGGTGAAGACCTGGCCGTGACGTCGTCCGACGTCCACGGCAAGCGCGGGCCACCGGTCGCCCGTTCGTACGGGCACCGTGCGGACGGTCGCCTGGCCCCTGATCCTTCCGAGAAGGAGCACGGCCATGAGCACTGCACCCACCCCCGACAACTCCCAGGACTGGGCGTTCGAGACCCGCCAGATCCACGCGGGCCAGAACCCCGACCCCGTGACGGGTTCGCGGGCGTTGCCCATCCACCAGACCTCGTCCTTCGTGTTCCCGGATGCGGACACGGCCGCCGCGCGCTTCGCGCTGCAGGACATGGGCCCCATCTACTCCCGCCTGACCAACCCCACCACCGAGGTGGTGGAGAAGCGCCTCGCCTCGCTGGAGGGCGGGGTGGGAGCCCTGATGGTCTCCTCCGGGCAGGCCGCGGCCACGCTCGCGGTGCTCAACCTGGGCGGAGCGGGAACGCACGTGGTGGCCAGCCCGTCCCTCTACGGCGGCTCCTACAACCTGCTCAAGCACACGCTGCCGCGCCTGGGCGTGGAGACCACCTTCGTGGCGGACCCGGACGACCCCCAGCAGTGGCGGGACGCCGTGCGCCCCACCACCGTGGCGTTCTTCGGGGAGATGATCCCCAACCCCCGCAACGACGTCCTGGACGTGGAGACCGTTGCCGGGATCGCCCACGAGGCCGGGGTGCCGCTGATCGTGGACAACACAGTGGCCACCCCGTACCTGGTGCGGCCCATCGAGTGGGGCGCGGACATCGTGCTGCACTCGGGCACCAAGTTCCTGGGCGGGCACGGCACCGCGATCGGTGGGTTCATCGTGGACGCCGGGCGCTTCGACTACGGCGCGGACCCGGAGCGGTTCCCGGGCTTCAACCAGCCGGACCCCACCTACAACGGTCTGGTGTACGCCCGTGACCTGGGCGCGGACGGCGCCTTCGGCGTGAACCTCTCCTACGTCCTGAAGGCCCGGGTGCAGCTGCTGCGGGACTTGGGCACGTCCATCTCCCCGTTCAACGCGTTCCTCATCGAGCAGGGGATCGAGACCCTGTCCCTGCGCGTGGAGCGCCACGTGGCCAACGCCCAGCGGGTGTCCGAGTGGCTCGAGTCCCGCCCCGAGGTGCGCTCGGTGTCCTACGCGGGGCTGCCGTCCTCGCCGTGGCACGAGCGCGCGCGGAAGTACGCACCGCGCGGGGCGGGTTCCGTGCTCGGCTTCGTGCTGGAGGGCGGCAAGGAGGCGGGGATCGCGTTCGTGGACGCGCTGAGCCTGCACTCCCACGTGGCGAACATCGGGGACGTGCGGTCCCTGGTGATCCACCCGGCGTCGACGACGCACGCGCAGCTCTCCGAGGACGAGCAGCTCGCGGCGGGCGTGGAGCCGGGCTTCGTGCGGCTCTCGGTGGGCACCGAGGGGATCGAGGACATCCTGGCGGACCTGGAAGCGGGGTTCGCAGCGGTGGCCGCGGCACCGGGCACCCAGGAGTCGACCCACGAGCGGGGCGATCGGGACCCGGCGACCTCACCGGCGGACCGGCCCCTGGGAAGCATGGAGCCGATCGCGGACGCCGGTGCGGAGCCCGCCGCGGCTGCCGGGACCGGCGCGGAAGGCGGCCCTGCGGCGTCGTCGACGGCGCGTGCGGACGTGGCCGCCGAGCCCGCGGCATGACCGTGGTGCAGACAGCCCCGGCGGTGCGCCGGGACGGTGTGGTGCGGGCCGCGGAGATCGGGGAGCTCACCCTGGAGTCCGGGTTCCGGCTGCCGGACGTGCGCCTGGCCTACGAGACGTGGGGTGAGCTGGCCCCGGACGGCTCCAACGCGGTGCTGGTCGAGCACGCGCTCACGGGCGACTCGCACGCGGCGCGCGGCACGGCCGTGGGGTACGGGGACACAGCGCCCTTCGACATGGCCGGGCACCGTGTCGCGGCGGACACCGGCGGCTGGTGGGACGGGCTCATCGGACCGGGAGCGGCCATCGACACCACCCGCTGGTTCGTGGTGTGCGCGAACATCCTGGGCGGCTGCCACGGCAGCACCGGCCCGGCGAGCCTCGCGCCGGACGCCGCACCGTGGGGCTCGCGCTTCCCACGCATCACCGTGCGGGACACCGTGGCCGCGGAGGCGCGGCTCGCGGACCTGCTGGGAATCGACCGGTGGCGCCTGGTGGTCGGAGGCTCCATGGGGGGTGCCCGCGCGCTGGAGTGGGCCGTGAGCCACCCCGAGCGCGTGACGGCGTGCGCCGTGATCGCGGCGAACGCCCGGGTCAGTGCGGAGCAGCTCGCATGGGGCCGCACCCAGGCGCTCGCCATTCGGCAGGACCCGCACTTCCAGGGCGGCGACTACTACGCGGGCCCGCACCCCGCCGAAGGGCTTGGGCTGGCGCGGCGGATCGCCCACATCACCTACCGCAGCGCGCACGAGCTCGCCGCGCGCTTCGGCCGGGAGGCGCAGGGCGGAAGCGCGTCGGGGGACGACGCCGGGATCGCGGACGCCACCGGTCCCCGGGGCGGCTGGGGCGCTGCTCGCCCGCACCGCACCGTGGACCGGGGCCGCTACCGGGTGGAGAGCTACCTGGACCACCAGGCGCTCAAGCTGGTGGCCCGTTTCGACGCCAACGCGTACCTCAGCGTCAACGAGACGCTGATGTCCCACGACGTCGCCCGCGGCCGCGGCAGCCTCCGGCAGGCCCTCGCGCGCACCCGGTGCGAGTGGCTCGTGGCGGCCGTGGACTCGGACCGGCTGTTCCCGCCCGAGGAGTCCGCCGAGCTCGCGGCCGCACTGCCGGGTGAGCACGAGGTGCACACCATCACCTCACCGAGCGGTCACGACGGCTTCCTGCTGGAGACCCCGCAGGTGGGCCGGCTGCTGCGGGCCACGGTGCTGCGGGACTGAGCTGGCGGGCGGCTCGAAGACTGGCGGGGGATGGCATGGGCTGCATGACGTTCATGTCATCCCGCGGGGGCGTGCCAACGGATGCAGGCCCGTTGCCATGGTGGGAGTCCAGTGTCATGCTCTCCCACATGCAGCCCCAGACACTCCTTGCCGCCTATGACTCGCAGCTGCGTGGCGCGGCTGAAGTGGCCGACGCGCCCGTCGTGGTGAAGATCGGTCCCGTCCTCGCTGCGGTCTTTCCTGAGCGTCACCGAGCATTCGTCACCCATGCCCCGTTTCCCACGGCCGAATCAGAACTGGATGACCTGATAGCCAGTGTGGTTTCCAAGTTCGCCTCGGACTCTCGGGTGGACCACATCTCGTGGAAAACCCGAGCACATGACCGCCTGCCCTCCCTGGTCGCCACGCTTCAGCACCACGGATTCGCTCTCGGAGAACCGGAGACGGTCATGGCGGGCGAGGCGGATGTGCTCATCTCCGCGGCCGCCGGCCCGGAGCAGCTTCGTGGCTACACGGTGGAACGAGCGGTAACGGAAGCGTCATTGCGAGAAGCGGAGAATCTTGCTGGTCGGGTTTTTGGGGACTCCCCGGAAAGGATGCGACTGCAGGAAGACGAGCTGGTCGAGCGGTGGCGCAGCGCCCCTGAATCGTTCGAGATGTGGGTGGTACGTGATGAGGACGGCCACGTGGTGTGCTCCGGCCGCTCCGAGTTCCCGGAGCGAACCGACTTCGCAGGACTGTGGGGCGGCGCGTGCCTCGGAGGCCATCGCGGGCGCGGGCTGTACCGAGCCCTGGTGGTCCAGCGGGCCCGCTCGGCCCGGCACCGAGGGCGGACACTGATCCACGTCGACTGCAGCGAGTACTCGCGGCCCATTTTGGAACGGGCAGGCCTGCTTCCCCTCACCACGGTACGGTCAGCCACCCGTGCCTGCCCCTGACCGCGGTGGGCATGCCCTTGCCATCATCCACGCTACGGCTGCTAACGCAGTCCGTGTATGCGCAGTCCCCACTTGAGAGGAATCCCGGCGTTACTGGTGATATCGCCAGCGAGCGACCTCAGTCGAATCGGTGCACAACGACCGGCTGCTCCCGCCGTTCCTGTTCTCCTGCCGCGGCACTATGGCCGCGGCGACATATCGAGTTCCGCACCAAAATAACGACAAGAAGCGACAGGGGCAAGGGGAGGAGGGCGAAATGGTCTCCGAAGGGCTGGAACATAATGCGTGCCACTAAAAATACGGCCACGCCGACGGAAAGAGGTACAAGCAGTATCCTGAGCCGTTCGGTTCGCCTGTGGTCGTGCCCGAGTGGGCTTCCGTCAAGGTTGTTCTCGGACGTCCCACGACCATATGCCGCCGATCCCGTCTTTCCACCCGCCTCGTGTAGTTTTCGGGTCATTGCTTACCAGTGTAGCCGGAATGTAATTCCGACTTCATATTTCTCGCTGTGAACGGCTCCCGCCGGCCTTGTACCGTCTGCGGATGGATAAGGTGACCGCCCATGCGGGTGGCCGTCGGCGGTTGCCGGGCGTCCAACGAGCTGGTTTCGCCGGGCGCGGCCACAAAATACGGCACCCGCACCCCGGAGGTGGGTTCTAGCGATCCCCGCAACACCCTGAATTTCAGGGAGTTGCGGGGATCGTGTTGTCAGATGAGTTGACGGTGGCGTTTTTCCAGGCGCTGGAACGTGGGGATGGCAGCATCACAGTGGCTGCTCGCGATGTTGGTGTGAACCGGA